>NZ_SYUT01000001.1:0-1878 GCF_005146325.1 Vibrio genomosp. F6
TAAGAGTGACTCCTAACGCTTGCCGATTTTACTTCGATTTGAATTTTGTGTTTACGGCGCAATGGTTTAGTCTAGGTTTTATAGCGTTGTCGCACCTTAATTGGGCGTTATGAGTTTTTTGATTTTAGTGAGAATTTTTGTGGATATAGAAAATATTAAGACACAAATCCGTAGTTTCAAACGAGCTATTATAGATGCTGAACTTTACCAGCTTGGTCATGAATATCGAAAGTTTAAACGGTTTCCACAGGCGTGCTGTGTTTTGACTAGCCAACTATTGTCTAGGTTCCTAATTCGGAACTATCCAGAGCTTGAATTCAAAATTGTGCATGGGGAAACCCCAAATGGTATGTGGCATTATTGGGTTGAACACAAAGGAATAATTTCCGATATAACAATGACACAAAATGGCATTGAGGCTGAGGACGTTATTTGGTCATAAAGCTTGTGGCATAAGAAGTGTCATGTACTTGAAACATGGTCAGTTGAACATGATTTCAAAGGTGTATGTGAAGGCGCAGACAGTGCAGACGCGCAAGCTTTAGAAAATGGCTACAGGCTAACAATGTCAAAGTTTAATCTGTAGTTCAAACTCATAACAAAGCGTTTAAGACGGATTCCCAACGCTTGGCATTTTCAGCTTACTTTGGGTTAAGTGTTTATGTCACAATGGTTTAGGTAGGGTGGTTTGCGTTGCTCACCACTTAACGCGGCGTTATATGCAATTGCCTAAATCAACCTAGGAATAGCTCGAAGGTCGGCTTGAACTCATCACCTTATCGAGATCTTTCTGAGCTTTCTTAGGGTTTTCTAAGTCAGTAATTTCTATCATTTCACATTCGTCTCGAACCATTTCGTTGATAAGGCTAGGGTAGTGGCGACAATCTTCTGGTCGGTCGAAGTAAATACTGCATGTATGTTTATCTTTCTCTTCTGGCTTTGACTTCGGCACTAATTCCAAAAATGGACAATGGTTTAATTGTGCTCTGGTTTCTGGATCAAACCAGATTTTTCCATCTTTCACATATTCAAAGATATCTGGGTTAAACAGCTCCCACAGGTCTATTTCTTCCTGCGTGGCTGCTAAATCACCATCGCCATATTTGATGCAGCATTTCCCACATTGGTTGCAGTCTTTCATGGTGTTTACTTTGAATTAGGAGGTTATTGATTGAGTCTATCATCAATAGTGAAATTGGCTCTGCATTTGGAATGGGAGTTTGCATATAACAAAGCGTTTAAGACGGATTCACAACGCTTGGTGGCTTCAGTTCAAAGATATGCATCAGTGTTTATGGCATAATGCCTTGAGTATAGTGGTAGCGCTGTTCACCACTTAACGCGGCGTTATGTGCAAGGAGGGGAAAGGGGGACTTATGACGCATAGAATATTATTGATATTTGGCTTATTGAGCTTACAAGGTTGCAGTTATGCCATCGAAATGGCTTTTTATAACAATACTGACAATGAAATCACAATTTGTAACCTCAATTTAAAAAAGCCTACCTGTCAGACCGTAGCTGCCCAATCACTGATTAACGTTACTTTGGTTGGTGATATATACAGTCCCCAGTTAAACTTTAATATCGGAGCTTTGAATCAAGAAAGGATGTATTCGTTTAACGTAGAGTACCCCGAGCAAGCTTCAGAGGTATATTGTAAAACGCACTTTATTACAGCAAAAGTCTGCGATATACCCGTACAATATGAGCCAAGCGGTAATTTATATTGGGCAGGAGAAAAATTTGAGCTACCAGTATCTGATTTTCCTGATCAGCCGAGCGGTTTCCCTGTAGTACCGATTGATGAACTAAGCACATAACAAACAATTTAAGAGTGACTCTCAACGCGTGGCGGTTTCACTCCGATTTGAATTT
>NZ_SYUT01000001.1:2631-3050 GCF_005146325.1 Vibrio genomosp. F6
GTGCAATGGTTTAGCTTGGTGTTATAGCGTTGTCGCACCTTAATTGGGCGTTATATTGCATAAGATTCAAAGGGTTAAATTATCCGTTTATCTTTGTTCTGCGTTCAAGCTACACACCTGTTCGTTTCGTGAAAGTTGCCATCAAAATGACCATCGCACGTAGAATGTGTGTCGGTTAATTAGCTGCAACGTCACGCAAGTCTCCTCGTTAGTAAGTTTTGCTGGCTCAAGTTCATTTTGCGCGGCTTCTTTTTCGTGGGGGCTTAATTGAAAGTTGTGGCTTCAGCGCACTTTGCTGTCAGGTTTTTCGCTCGAATTCTTTGTCATTCTGGCGAATCGAATGACTCCAATATCAGCTCATTTCGCTTCTTAGCCAAGTGCGTTTTGTTGTCTATGGTTTAGTTTCGAACTATCCGTTT
>NZ_SYUT01000001.1:3767-4895 GCF_005146325.1 Vibrio genomosp. F6
AGCTCTGTCGTGCGGGCAACTTAGTATCAAGTTTGAAGTGCGACACTTTCTACAGGTGGGCATGAATATACTCCATTGGCATTCTATACCCAAGCCTTTTGCGTGGGCGCATGTTTAATTTATGTGCAATTTCATTACAAAGCTTCTGTGTCACATGTGACATAGAAGTTCGCTTTGGTAAGTATTGTCGTATCAATCCATTAGTGTTTTCATTGGTTCCTCTTTCCCACGAATGATATGGGTTTGCAAAGTAAAACAAACAGTTATGGTGTTTTTCTAGTTGGGCGTAGCTGTGAAATTCAGTGCCATTATCTGCTGTAATTGTCTTAAATGGTAAATCTGAGCGCGTCATTATTTTACTCATTCTAACGTTGAGTGATTCGCTCGTTCTGTCGTCCATTTGCCCAATAAAAGTGTAGCCAGTCATTCTATCGACCAAAGTGACAATACAGTGCTTGGTGCCCCGGCCAACGACCGTATCAATTTCCCAGTGACCAGGTTCTTTTCTGTGTTCAGCAGCTTTCGATCTTTCGGTGATATGACGCTTGTTAGCTAGGCGTCCTCGACTGTCTTTTGAGTTGTATCTCTTACGCCTTTTCTTGGTGGATTGTCGCAAGTGTTTCCATAGCGTGCCACCATGAGCTTTGTCATTCCAAACGTGCTGATAAATGAGCTCATGGCTCATTGTTGGGTAGCCTCTAACTTTAAGGTGTCCAACAATTTGGTCAGGGCTCCAGTCCAGTCGTAGCAAGGCTTCTGGGAGTTTGAAGTCGAGCTCATCATAGCGTTTGTTTCTACGCGAACGACTGAGTCGGTTGCGTGCCATTTGCTGCGCTCTCCAAGCTTGGTAAGAGTACCTGTCAAAGTACCGGTCGTATCGAGAGTTGCGTTCAATTTCTCGATAGATAGTCGCTTTGTGACGACCCAGTTGTTTAGCTATTTTAGCGGTACTAATTCCTTGCTTTCTAAGCGCAGAAATCATATACCTTTCATTCTCAGTGAGGTGCGAATATTTCATGTTTTTTACTTCTTGGCGGGAGCAGACTTCATGATTATCGCACCTTACTGTTTTTATGTTCAGAGGTGTCGCACTTCGTACTTGAATCCAAGCAATATAACAAACAATTT
>NZ_SYUT01000002.1:0-1292 GCF_005146325.1 Vibrio genomosp. F6
TGGTTTAGCTTGGGTGTTACAGCGTTGTCGCACCTTAATTGGGCGTTATGTGGTAATGGCATTTGCACGCAAGGAGTTAGAGTGGCAAAGAATTTTATAGTATTCGATCTTGACGGAACGATTAGCGACCCTAAAGATGGTATCGTACGTTCAATGAATTATGCTCTAGAGGCGCATGGTTTTCCATGCCGTAGTGAGCAATACTTAGAGCGGTATATTGGACCACCTTTAGATAAGGCTTTTAAAGAGTTATCTGGCTCTGAAGATACAGAACTAATGCTTTCGTTAGTTGCTAAATATCGTGAACGTTATTCAGAGGTTGGTTATTCGGAGAACAGGCTTTATGAGGGCGTAGTTTCTAGTCTAGAAATTTTGTCTGAAAAGCACCCATTAGCTATTTGTACATCGAAAAGAGCAGATTTCGCGGAACGAATCTTAGCTTTATTCGGGCTTGGTCACTTCTTTGAATTTGTCAGTGGCGGTGACGTAGGAATCACGAAAATATCTCAATTATCAGATTTACTATCGACTGGTAAAATCGGTTCAGGCTCAATTATGGTTGGTGATAGAAATGCCGATTTGATTGGAGCACATAAAAATGGGTTGCAATCAGTGGGAGTTCTTTGGGGATATGGTGACTATCAAGAGCTATCATCAGAAAGTCCGTCTATGATTTTGGGAAGCCCAAGTGAGCTAAACAAAATTATCACATAACAAACAATTTAAGAGGGATTCTCAACGCTCGGCATTTTTGCTTCTACTTCAAGTTTAGTGTTTATGGCGCAATGCGTTAGGTTGGGTGGTAGCGTTGTTCACCCCTTAATTGGGCGTTATGCCTTTTAGGAGAAAGCAAAAAATGGCGAAAAACTACGAAATTGGAAAAGTCGTGGAGATACCGCTCGAAAATGGATATTTCGGATATGGTTTAATTCTTAATGAACCAGTTGTAGCTTTCTCTAAACAGGTTTTTTCGAAGCCCCAACAAGACTTTATATCGCTGTTCGATGGACCTGTATTCTGTATTTGGGTAATGAAGCTTGCTCTTGGAGAGCAGGGGTGGAACAAAGTCGGAAAGTTAGAAGATCATGCTTTGTTTCTTTCTCATCAGAAGTTCTACAAATTCGACTTAATATCTAAAAAATTCTCGATATACTCTGGTGCTCAAGAGGCATCAGCTGAAAAGTCAGAGTGCTTGGATCTTGAGTGTGCAGCCGTTTGGGATAGAGAGCACGTAGAAGATAGGTTGCTCTCTCTTAGTGAGGGTAATGAGTGCAAGTGGACGACTTTATTGC
>NZ_SYUT01000002.1:2077-3415 GCF_005146325.1 Vibrio genomosp. F6
TAACAAACAATTTAAGAGTGACTCCTAACGCTTAGCGATTTCACTTCGAATTGAATTTTGTGTTTACGGCGCAGTGGTTTAGTTTGGGTGTTATAGCGTTATCGCACCTTAATTGGGCGTTATGCCTTGCTCGTAAAAATCGAACTTATGTATAGCTTGTTAATAGGGGATTATATGGAATGGATATTTTGGTTTGCGATTATTTGTATGGTTTTATGGTGGATTAGTAATTTTTTCACCAATAAGAAGCGAGAAAGGTTAGCTCAAAAATACGAAAGTCTTGATATCGCCGATAAGTTAATGAACAAAGTGATTTGGCAGGGAGAGACTATGGAGCAGTTAATGGACTCTTTTGGGAGCCCAATTGATATAGAGCAAACGGTACTAAAAACGAAGACCAAGGTAACGTGGAAGTATGGTAAAACGGGTAAGAATCGTTACACCCTGAGAATTCATCTAGAGGATGGTGAAGTTATCGGTTGGGTTCAAAAATAGGCATAACAAACAATTTAAGCGTGATTCCCCACGCTTGGCATTTTTGGTTTGGGTTTAGTTTAGTGTTTACGGTGTCCAAGTTGAGTGCAGTGGCAGCGTGGCTCACACCTTAATTGGGCGTTATATTTTTAATTGAAATCGAGTAAATCATGGATGAATTGAGCCAAGCTTATTTAGATAGTTTTCTGAAGACATTACCCCATCAAATCGCTGATAAATATACATCTTTCAGTTCTGATTATTACTGTGCTGATGAGTACAACGCGAATTTGTGTGCCGAACTTATTTTACGTGGTGAAAAGCAAGCATCATGCAGTTTAGCTCATTGGTATAAGTTTGAAGGTGAGCTAATGCCAGAGATCGGGCATCTTCAAGTTGTAACTAATTGGGACGGAAAGCCTATTTGTATCGTAGAAATTACGTCGGTATCTGAATGTAAATATAACGAAGTTACACCTGAATTCGCAGCAGCAGAAGGTGAGGGTGATAAAACCTTAAAGTGGTGGCGAAATGCTCACTGGAACTTCTTCTCACGTGAATGTGAAGAGTTAGGTATTGATCCAAGAGAGGACATGCTATTGATTTTGGAACGCTTTAAGGTCGTCTTTAAATAAAAATCTAACAAAGCATTTAAGAGGGATTCTCAACGCTTGGCATTTTTGCATCTACTTCAAATTTAGTGTTTACGGTACAATACTTTAGGTGGGGTGGAGGCGTTGTTCACCCCTTAATGCGGCGTTATATTGCATAAGATTCAAAGGGTTAAATTATCCGTTTATCTTTGTTCTGCGTTCAAGCTACACACCTGTTCGTTCCGTGAAAAATGCCATCAAAATGACCATC
>NZ_SYUT01000011.1:0-524 GCF_005146325.1 Vibrio genomosp. F6
TAATAATTAATATTGTCTTATTAGCTGATGATGTTTATTATTGTTTAAACCCCCTTATTTAATCGAACAGGAAAAGTCATGTTGGAACTAACTAAAACACTACTTAATATTCGTAGTCTTCGTGCATTTTCACGTGAACTAACACTTGAGCAATTAGAAGAAGCACTAGAAAAACTTACAATTGTGGTTCAAGAGCGTCAAGAATCTGAAGCTGAAGAGCGTGAAGCACGCGAAGAGCGTGAAGCTAAATTAGCTGAATATGCACAGATGATTGCAAAAGACGGTATTGATGTTGAAGATTTAATTGCCGCTCTTTCTGGCGAAACTAAATCTACAACTAAGAAAAAACGTGCACCACGCCCTGCTAAATATAAATATGTAGATGGTAACGGTGACGAAAAAACTTGGACTGGTCAAGGTCGCACACCTTCAGCAATCCAAGATCAATTAGATGCTGGTAAATCTTTAGAAGATTTCGCTATTTAATTGAATTAATATATTCAAAAAAAAGGCTTCCAATTGGA
>NZ_SYUT01000011.1:1146-178320 GCF_005146325.1 Vibrio genomosp. F6
GGCTTCCAATTGGAAGCCTTTTTATTTATCTACGATAATAGAAATTAACGTTCCCAGTACGCTTCTTCTAAACTATCTTCTCTTTCAGGCAAGCCACGAGAAAGTCTTGGTGAATGCTGAACCAATACTTCATAGCTCGCACGGTTTGAATATTTACATACTTGAGAGAAAGATGAATATGTCAAAAATGAATGCTGGTGCTTACTTGAATTTGGCACATTCTCTTTGTGATATTTATTTGCCGCCATATCATGCAACAACGCAGATAACGCAGCATCACCCGCACCATTAGTATTTTTAATTTTTTCAGGCCCACCCATATATGGTGCAATATGTGAGTACACTTTAAGTGGATTTTCACACAAACCTTTAAATGCAGGACGACTAAATTCAAAACGGTTAAATTCAGGCACAGAACCAGGCAATAGTGGCAGCGAGGTTTCACGTTTTGCTTCTTCTTCTGTATAACCCGCCATAAATAAGCCGACAGGACCAGAAGTGCATAAAACTAAGTCAACCCAATCTAATGCTTTATCAGAGGCTGCTAATGGATCGCTTTCACCTGTTAATGCTTCTGCTTCATCTTCATTCATTGCAACAACGGTAACGTGCTGTTGTAAGAAATCTTGCCAAAATTCTGGATCATCCTGAATAACGAATTTAGTACCTAGAGTTAATACCACTGGCACATCATATTGCTTCGCATACTCAATTGCTCGCATTGTCGCATCTGGCATAGGATCACCCGCTTTACAACGAACTAAATAAGCGGTTAATACCAACGCTGATGCATTTTCAAAAATACGCTCAGGGATATTATCTGGATGAAGTTGATTCATCTGACCTTCACTAATAGCAAAAGTACGTTCACCATCTTCTGTAATTAGCGCGAAACAACGACCAATAGCCCCATCGACGCCCTGTAGGTGATTCAAATCCATACGGCTAGAGGTATTACATAAATAGCGGTAACCGTAGCTTCCGATTTTAATGTCCTGACTCATCACACCTAATAAAGTAGAACGGTCATCCGCAAGTACAGAATAATTGTGTAACGTGTTGCCAATCGTGCCACCAGCATATTCATTAGTAATAAGTTGGTTTTCCTTCAACTCTTGATATAACGCTTCTGCAGAAGTGTCATCAATAACTAATGAATGTCCCTTACTCAAACCATATTTTTCGATAAGTTCTGAGTTTACTTTTGCCTCAATATCAACCAATGTTTGATCAATACCAATAATATGGGTACGTGACATTTTTTTACTTTCATGCGCTTGACTCACTAGTGGATCGCGAGCGTGGACTGGAAAGTAATGCTTTGATTTTCGTTGGCCAGGAAATTTCATACAATTCGTCTAAGTAAAGGAGAGGGTTGAGATCCGGAATTCTACCGCGACCAAATAGGCGCGGCAATAATGGAGATTATAGCAAACGATTGCTAAAGGTAATTATTATTCACCTTCCATAAAGCTAAGATCTGGTAGCATATCCAAGTGCTCTGAATAACGCTTTAAATTAAACTCAGCATCATTTTTCATGACATCAAAAATCTCTATAGCCAAAGCGCACGCCATTGCCTGAATAGCATCTTCACGCGCCGTACCTGTCATCATAAGACGCATTAGAGTTTCAGTTACTTTCTTTGGGTTGCCTTCTTCTAATTGATTTTCAATGGTTTCGATCAGTGTTGCTTCATCGATAAATTCACTTTGTTCTGTCATTTTTTCAGCTCTCGTCATCATTAATAGGCGGACTATGCCACATCCTCTTCATGACTGGGAATAAAATCTGATTTTCAGCTTCGATTTGGTTGAATTGCGTAACGCTTAATCGAATAAATTGTGATTAACGTCTCGGATCTGTCCCCCACAAATTCTTTCTGTTAGAATCTGCACCCAAGTCAATTTAGTGGTTTTATATAATGTCAGATAACAGCCAAAAGAAAGTCATTGTCGGAATGTCCGGCGGCGTTGATTCATCGGTTTCTGCCTACCTGCTTCAGCAACAAGGTTACCAAGTTGAAGGCCTGTTCATGAAGAACTGGGAAGAAGACGACAACGAAGAATATTGCACCGCAGCGGAAGATTTAGCCGATGCACAAGCAGTATGTGACAAACTGGGCATCCATCTGCACACTATTAACTTTGCTGCAGAGTACTGGGACAACGTATTTGAGTACTTCCTTGAAGAGTACAAAGCGGGTCGCACTCCAAACCCAGACATTCTTTGTAACAAAGAAATCAAATTTAAAGCTTTCTTAGAATTTGCAGACGAAGTACTCGATGCAGATTTTATCGCAATGGGTCATTACGTTCGCCGAACTTTCCCAACCGCAGAAGAGATCGAGAATGGTGCTAAGCCAGAAATGCTTCGTGGCCTGGACTCAAACAAAGACCAAAGCTATTTCTTGTACACTCTAAGTTCAGATCAGGTTTCTCGCAGCTTATTCCCTGTTGGCGAACTCGAAAAACCAGAAGTACGCCGAATTGCTGAAGAGCAAGATCTCATCACGGCGAAGAAAAAAGACTCAACAGGTATCTGTTTCATCGGTGAGCGTAAATTCACTGAGTTTTTAGGTAAATACTTGCCTGCGCAACCTGGCAATATCGAAAGCCCAGATGGTAAAGTCATCGGTCAACACCAAGGTTTGATGTATCATACTTTGGGTCAGCGTAAAGGTCTTCATATTGGCGGTACGAAAGGTGGCGGTGGCAACGAAGACCCATGGTTTGTAGGTGAGAAAGATCTTAAACGCAATGTACTTATCGCGGTACAAGGCAAAGATCATCCACTACTTAAATCTGAAGGCTTATTAGCGTCACAATTACATTGGGTAGATCGCACACCAATCCGTGAAACCATGAAATGTACTGTGAAAACACGTTACCGCCAGACAGATATTGCTTGTACAATAATCCCTGTCGATGATGAGAACATCAAAGTAATATTTGATGAGCCTCAAATTGCCGTCACTCCGGGCCAATCCGCAGTGTTCTATAAAGACGAAATTTGTCTTGGTGGCGGAATCATCGAGAAACGCATTTAATTCATTCTAAGTTTAGGAGTCGCAACGTGGCTAACACCATTTATGACCGTACTATTGCTTTTGCTGGTATTTGCCAAGCTGTTGCTCTAGTTCAACAAGTAGCAAAGAACGGTTCTTGTGATAATGATGCTTTTGAAGCGTCTATGAATGCGATTGTAAGTACGAATCCAATCAATACCATCGGTGTTTTTGGCCGCGAGTCAGACTTGAAGCTGGGCCTAGAGTGCTTAGTTCAAGGTATTGATAGCACTCCAACAGGGAGTGAAATTACACGCTACATTATCAGTTTGATGGCTCTTGAACGTAAATTAAGTGCTCGTAATGACACCATGTCACAACTTGGCGATCGTATCCAAATGGTGGAACGTCAACTAGAGCACTATGATCTGCTTGATGAACAGATGATCAGCAATATTGCGAGCATTTACTTAGACGTTGTGAGTCCTATCGGGCCTCGAATTCAAGTAAATGGCACACCATCAGTATTACAGCAAACGTCCAATCAACATAAAGTCCGTGCACTGCTTTTATCCGGTATTCGCAGCGCTGTTCTTTGGCGTCAAGTGGGTGGTCGTCGCCTCCATTTGGTTTTTTCTCGTAAGAAAATGGTAGAACAAGCACAAATTTTATTAGCTCGAATGTAAGCAAAGCTCGCCTGGATTGGCGAGCTACTTTTTTATACACCCCAACTTTTATTTACATATCTAGGAGATTCACATGGAATTGTCAGCATTAACTGCTGTTTCACCTGTAGACGGTCGCTACGGAAGTAAAACAATTTCTTTACGCAGCATCTTTAGTGAGTACGGCTTGCTGAAGTACCGTACTGTTGTTGAAGTTCGTTGGTTACAAAAATTAGCTGCGACGCAATCGATTGCGGAAGTGGCTACATTAAGTGCTGAAGCGAATCAATTCTTAGATAACATCGCAGCAAACTTCAGTGAAGAAGACGCTATGCGTATCAAAGAGATTGAACGCACAACGAACCATGATGTTAAAGCCGTTGAATATTTCCTAAAAGAAAAAGTAGCAGACGTTCCAGAACTGCACGCTATCAATGAATTCATCCACTTTGCTTGTACTTCTGAAGACATCAACAACACGTCACACGCCCTAATGCTAAAAGAAGCGCGTGATACGGTTATTCTTCCTGAGATCCGTAACGTTATCGATGCGATTAAAGCTTTAGCTAACGAATACCGCGATGTTCCTCTTCTTTCACGTACACACGGACAGCCTGCTTCTCCGTCAACTATGGGTAAAGAGATGGCTAACGTGGCGTATCGTATGGAGCGTCAATTCAAGCAGATCGAAAATGTTGAAATTCTAGCGAAAATCAACGGCGCAGTAGGTAACTACAACGCTCACCTTTCTGCTTACCCAGATGTAGACTGGCATGCATTTAGCGAAGAATTCATCACTGAATCTCTAGGCGTTAATTGGAACCCATACACAACGCAAATTGAACCTCACGATTACATTGCTGAACTATTTGACGCGATTGCACGATTCAACACAATCCTTCTTGATTTTGATCGTGATGTTTGGGGCTACATTGCTCTTGGTCACTTCAAACAAAAAACGATTGCTGGCGAAATCGGCTCTTCAACAATGCCGCATAAAGTTAACCCAATCGATTTTGAAAACTCAGAAGGTAACTTAGGCCTTGCGAACGCAATCTTCAGCCACCTAGCTCAAAAACTTCCTGTTTCTCGCTGGCAGCGTGACCTTACTGACTCTACAGTTCTTCGTAACTTAGGTGTTGGTTGTGGTTATGCAATCATCGCATACACCTCGACTCTAAAAGGCATCAGCAAGCTTGAAATCAACCAAGCAGCGCTTGAAGCTGAACTAGACAAAAACTGGGAAGTTCTTGCAGAACCTGTACAAACAGTCATGCGTCGTTACGGCATCGAGAAACCATACGAAAAACTAAAAGAACTGACTCGTGGTAAACGTGTAGACGGCGAAGGTATGCGTGCATTCATCGATGGTTTAGAAATCCCTGAAGATGAAAAAGTTCGTCTAAAAGAGATGACGCCAGCGAACTACATCGGCCAAGCGGTTGAGTTAACTGATAAGCTGTAATGAATATGAGGCATAAGTTCGATTGGGCATAGGTTCCTTTGGGCCTATCTTAATTGAATTTTCTCAATGTATAAAAAAGGTTCCTTAAGTGGAGCCTTTTCTATATTTGGTATTAGATTTTTTCAAAAAAGAGAGTAACCTTCCCTACTTCAATGCCAAACTTCTTAATGCTAGTGACATTAAATACTCGTTTTTCGTCCTGTCGATACAACCAATCATCAAAGAAGACGGTCACCGTTGAGTCCTCCATTTTTAGTTCGAAGTCATACTGCCACCAAAGTGCATTACCACTCTCCTTACCAATCGCATAGCCGATAATGTCATCTGCTTCTCCTTGATATGTTCCATCATCCAAACGCGTGATTACCCATATTCGTTGTGAAACTTCTCCATCATCAAATACAAAGTCTTCAGTCAATGTCAGTGTTCTGTCCTCTACTTCTCCGAATAAGGAAACCGTAAATCGACGAGTCTGAACGCCTTTATAGTCTTGAACCATCCCCCAAGCCTGAGTGTTCCCAGAAAAGTATTCAAACAACTCAAATTTTGGGGTACTTGCTTGGTAATCACTTATTTCGGATGAACAACCACCGAGGCCTGAAACACAGAAAATAAGAAGTGAAAGCTTTAAAACCTTCCATTTAATCATCATTGGCTTGCTCCTATAAGCTGTGAACGTAAATCTGGATATGAACTTTTTGGGGATAACCAAATGGCAAGAAAGGCATCATTGAGCTCTTCATCTGCTATTTCACCAATGACCTTTTTGTCGCCAATAATTTTTTTGTCACCAATAGCATTTTTCTTACTAATAGCCTCTGTTTCACGATCAACCTCTTTTTGACGAGTAACATCGGATTCAGACATCGCTTCGATAAAGTAAATTGTTCCTAATTCGCCATCGGTGACGTACACCAACCGATCGCCCTCTTTAAGATTCGGAAATATTGTCCCTAATATCTCTAGCCACTCTATTTGTTTGTCTTGAGGGTATTTCAGCTCATTCCATTGCTCCTCCGTTGCATCTAATAACTGCTTCTTGGATATGGTTCTTTGGTATTTGATATCTAACGCGATGGGATGAGGAGTGATATCTCTCGCTTGAATGTATCGCCCTGTTGGACTGTATAAGGTCGATTTATAGACATCGAAAAATAGCCAAGAGAGCTGAGCCTCTCCTATTTTTTTCCACGAATCCCAGTTTGTTAAGGTAGAGTGAGTTACAGGCTTTTCGACTATCGATATACTTGACGTGCCGCTGCTTGATAATGTTTTTTCACAAAAAAGCAAGGCACTAAAAAACAGGAATAGCGATAACCCTTTTCTTGTTGGATTATTCGAAGCCACATGCTCACTACAGTTGATATTTAATTTTTTGATTACCATGATCATAAACCTTCAACGTCACCCATATAACAATGGCCCATTCAATCATCAATACTAATACACTGCTGAATGGATCAAACCCAAACATCACCGCCCCGAGTTGTTCTCCTGCGTAATAACTTAAGCCACCCGCGATAGCTCCAACAAAAATAATGCCACCTCGCAAATAGTCTCGAATTAATGGATAGAGCTGGAAGGCATACCATGCGTATCCAGCCCAGAGCAAAACTAGCCACACAGGGATATATTGATCATCAAACACCAATACACCAATGAGTGAATTAACGCTGTCGAAAATAACGCCAAGTATCGCAATACTGAAACAAGACCAAATAGGCAAGCCTTGATATCTACACGATAATACAAAAGTGATGACCACGCTGACCACTAACCAACTGACCCAATCTCCTTGCCCCAGAACAGCCATAAACCAGAGCACTTGAAACCAGGTCGAAATTAAAAAAATTCTCATACTTGTGGTCTTTGAAGTGTGAGATGAATAGTACTGATACTTCTCGCTAAAAACCCACCTTCGCAATAGCATAAATAATATCGCCACATCCGAATAAATGGTTCATCATAGCCAAGCTCTCGTAATCTAGGCTCTGCAAGATTAAATCGAATCTGCCAATCTTTTAATGTTTTGGCGTAGTCCAATCCAATATCAAATAAATCTCTAATGACTAAATCACTGTGCTTGGTCG
Source organism: Vibrio genomosp. F6 (assembly GCF_005146325.1). NCBI lineage: Bacteria > Pseudomonadati > Pseudomonadota > Gammaproteobacteria > Vibrionales > Vibrionaceae > Vibrio > Vibrio genomosp. F6. The sequence continues at coordinate 8,374 of NZ_SYUT01000011.1, forward strand.
TCGCACTGGACAGGCAAGTGATGGATGGTAGAAATCCGCCCGGAAATATATATTTCTGAATAAAATCAACGCTATTGCTATAAGACTGGTACCTTTGGTCGGCAATGGTAATCGCTTGGATCGCCATCAATCCATTTGGCTTTAGAAGTGACTGACATTTTTTTATGTATGATGGTAAGTACGATTTCCCTACTGCTTCAATCATTTCAATTGAGACTAACTTATCAAACTCACCTTCAAGCACCCGATAATCCTGCTTTAAAAGCGTAATCTGATCTTCTAAGCCTGCACTGCGTATTTTATCTTGAGCATAGTGAAACTGCTCTTCAGATATCGTTGTGGTTGTCACTCTGCACCCATATTTTTCTGCCATATAAATGGCCATCGCCCCCCATCCTGTACCAATTTCTATAACATGATCACTCGCTTGTAATTGCAGCTGCTGGCATAGCCTTTCCATTTTATTAATTTGAGCCGCTTCTAAAGTATTGTTTGAGCCACTATATAATGCAGAGGAGTAGAGCATTTTTTCATCGAGGAATGTTTCATAAAGTGCATTTCCTAAATCATAATGCGCGTGAATATTCTTTTGTGATTGTGCAATGCTGTTACGGTTAAACCAATGACTCAGCTTATGCACTACAGAGCTCACCCAACTACTTTTAGATTCAATGCTGTCGAGAGCGCTCATATTAAGTGCCATCAACTGCATTAAATCCGTTAAATTTGGACTCTCCCACCAACCATCGATGTACGCTTCACCTGCGGCAATACTGCCTCCTTTCATTAGACGAACATAAAAGTCTGGATGATTGATTTCAATCGTCGCGTTTGGTTCGCCTTTTCTTGGTAAGCCAAAAGTATGACTTACTGATTCACGACTACTTGTATAAGATTCGATAAGGGTTAAGCTGCCCACTTCAAGATGTTGCAGGCATTTAAGTAAACCATCCCTTGTCACTCTTTGCAGGTAAGATTGAGTTTTGTGAATATTCAGTGATGAAGCATCTAACATGATGATTTCTCCTTATCTTTACTTTTTCCTTTGCTTACTAATGTGTTATCTAGCGCGTCTATGTTGTTTTCTTGCGTTGTTGCCTTCTTGCGTATAACTGAGTGTCCATAAAACGGCGCGCCTTTTAGCCACAATTTGAGCGCATGCCAATAGATACCGAGTACCACTTTTATCGCCATCACTGGGGTGCGCATTAATAGACTCATGAGATTGGAGGAGCTAAAAGCCTGCGGTTTCATGGCGAGTGTCGCCTCGAACTCTTTTCTCTCGCGATGACACTCCAGGTGGATCATCAAACGATTGTCTACAGGCTTTAACTTCCAAACGTATTTTTGATCCATCGGATTAAACGGAGACACATGAAATGATTTTTGATGTTGCCAGTGCTGTTCATTGTCACCGGGTTCGGCAGGAATGGCGTAGTAATGCCGCTCATTCCATGGCGTGTTACTCACCTCCGCCAGCATGTACTGCCAATGGTTATCTTCATCAAATAAATAGTAAAAATTCACAGGACTGAAATAGATCCCTAAATATCTCAAATGACAGATTGCTAGCACTTTTCCCGATAATGTCACCCCGGTTAACTCAGACACTTTCATTTGGACCGCTTTTTTTAAACAACCCGATCCAAGATAATCACTCCGACGAAATTGCGCCCAGTGCCACCAACGCGATCCGAATCCCCAAATGTTTTTTTCCAATACTGGCAACTCATCAATATCAATGCATGGCATAAAAAGCGGGTAACGAAGAGAATGCAATACCGGTGAAAAACGACGGTGTTGAACATGCCCTACCATCAACTGGCTTGAATATTGACCACTCATACTAAGCCACTCCCTGCTGATGAGAGCTACTGTCCTGACTACATTGATCAAATAGTTCGTTTACCACATCAACAGCACTCCTCACTCCATCTTCATGAAAACCGTTATGCCAATATGCACCACAAAACCAAGTATGATATTGCCCATTGATTTCATGTCGGCGGCGTTGCGCTTCAATCGTGTTAGTGCTGAACACAGGGTGGTGATAGGTAAAACGTCGTAGGATTCGTTCTTCTTTAATATTGTCACTACTGTTTAATGACACACAAAATGTTTCAGGGGCAGATATGTGTTGAAGGATATTCATGTTATACGTCAGCGAAGGTAATCGACACTGCTCTTGATCGGATTCATCAAGTACGTAATTCCAAGATGCCCAGGCTGCTTTTCTTTTGGGAAGCAGGTTAATATCGGTATGCAAGGTCACTTCGTTCGCTTGATATTCCATCTTCCCTAAAATATCCAACTCTAACGGTGTCGGATCGGCAATCATTTTCATTGCTTGATCGCTGTGACAAGCAAAGATCACCTGATCATAAAATTCATGCTTACCGTTCACTTCCAAGGTGACTCCAACGGCATCTCGACGAACCGAAGTGACAGGGCTATTAAGTCGAATATTGGCTGAGAACCCTCTGGTTAAAGGCTCGATATATGCTCTAGAGCCGCCTTCTATCACATACCACTGTGGTCGGTTTACCACATCAAGTAACCCGTGATTAAGAAAGAACTGCAAGAAAAAACGAAGTGGGAATGAGCGCATGTCAGCTAAAGTCGATGACCAGATTGCCGCTCCCATTGGAAGGATGTAGTTAGTGCAGAAATAGTCACTAAAACCATTTTTTTTCAAAAACATGTCTAACGTTTGACTATCACAAGATAAATCATCAACGCTGAGTTTCGCTAGCTTATTAAATCTGAGTATCTCACCAATAAAACCGTAAAATTTCGGATTAAACCAATTTCGTTTTTGAGCAAATAACGATGTTAAAGTGTGTCCGTTATACTCCAAACCATTCGCGTCATTTCGAACGCTAAAGCTCATTTGAGTCGGGCTTCCTTTCACCCCAATGTCATCCATCATCTTAATAAAATGCGGATAGGTTCGATCGTTGTAGACAATAAAACCCGTATCGATCGCGTATGACTTTCCCCCAACCGTCACATCCACGGTTGCAGTGTGTCCACCAATGTAATCATTCGCTTCAAACAAGGTTATATCGTGATGCTTGTGAAGATGGTAGCCACAGGTTAACCCTGAGATCCCACACCCTATAATGGCAATTTTCATCATTAACTCCTTTAATCTTTTATTAATTTAGAAACTAAAATGGTTTGCCAGTGGTAAGGCAGAAGTGAAATCATTCGTAAAAAATAAGTAAATCGTTTAGGGAAATAGATCGTTTTACATCCTTTTGCTACCCCATTGCGAATCGCTTTCGAGGCTTGTTCAACAGAGATTAACATTGGCATAGGAAAATCATTTTTAGCCGTCAAAGGTGTTTGAACAAAACCGGGATACACCGTCAAAACGTCAACACCTTTTGGACTCAAACTAAGTGATAAGCTTCGAGCAAAATAGCTCACTGCGGCTTTTGATGCGCCATAGACTTCCGCCCTAGGTAGAGCGACTTCACTGGCTATTGACCCCACAATCACCAATCGATCATTAGGCTTAAAATACCCTTGGATTGATTCGATGCAGTTCGCCAGTCCGATAACATTCACGCTCATCACTCTTGCCATAAGTTGAGCATCTATAATACCTTTATCTATATATTCGCAATCACCGGCATTCATTATCCAAAGAGAGGTTGTTATATCTAACGACCTGAGCCGCTGTTTGGTCTGATCTAAATCGGTAATATCAAAACACAATGGCGTAATGTTGTGCCCTGATGCGACAAGGTTATTGAGCTTTTCTTTATTACGCCCACATGCATAAACATGCCAGCCTTTCGAGGCATAATCTAAAGCGAGTTGCTCACCAATCCCAGAGGTTGCCCCTGTAATAAAAACGCTAGGGTTATGACTTTTCATTGGCCCAACCTCTGTTTGATTGAGCGAATAACGCTTCCCAGCAGAGGAATGTTTTCGTAGATCATCTCTCCGAGGTCAAAATAATCACGGTGATAAATCACTTTATCATTCTGAAATTTTAAGTGACTGGCTCCATTGACGGTAACGGTTTGGCCACCTTGTAGCTTAGGGTGTTGCAACGACATTGACCAAGTTAGAAACCCAGAATCTCCCACTTGCTGCTGAGTATGGATATCAAAGTCGCATCGATGGACATTTTGATAGAGCGATTCAAAGTAACCTAACAATTCATTCCAACCTTCCAGCCGATGTGCTGCATCTTCAAAAACGACATCATCATGGTAAATGCCATCCAGCAGATGTAAGTTGTCTCGGCTTAACTTCTGATAAATATCACTCACTACTTCAATATTCATCGCCACACCACTCTTATACAAAAAATCATTATGTATAAGTTAGTACAAGAATTTAGATTGTACAAAAAAATAATTGTACAAGTTTTTTTCTTATTCACATCTAATAGGCACAAAAAAGGCTTGGTCAGTAACCAAGCCTTTGTATTTAATTTATTTAGATCATGTGATGTTTTACATATTACGTAATGATTCAATTCGCTTATCAAGTGGCGGGTGACTCATCAGCAACTCCGTCATTGAACGCTTACCATTGATACCAAATGCCATCATTGAACCTTCAAGTTGTGGCTCATGGCTTACCTTCAATCGTTCTAATGCGGCGATCATTTTCTGCTTGCCCACTAATTGCGCAGCACCTGCATCGGCATGAAACTCACGATGACGGCTGTACCACATTGTAATGAAGCTTGCTAAGAAGCCGAAGACCAATTCTAGTACCATTGAAACACCAAAATATACCATCATGTTGCTTCCGCCTTCGCCCTCTTCGCTATCATTAGATGCGACAATGTTGGCAATAAAGCGGGATAAGAAGATAACAAAGGTATTAACCACACCTTGCATCAGTGTCATCGTCACCATATCCCCATTAGCAATATGGCTCACTTCATGCGCTAATACCGCTTCTGCCTCATCACGAGTCATGCTATGCAGCAAACCTGTTGAAACCGCGACTAATGAATCATCACGCTTCGCACCTGTTGCAAAGGCATTAATGTCTGGAGAGTCATAAATCGCAACGGTTGGCATCCCAATACCCACTTGCTGCGCTTGACGGCTCACGGTTTCCATCAGCCAATGTTCCGTTTCATTGCGAGGACTTTCAATAACAGAACCGCCCACTGAACGCAGTGCCATTTTCTTTGACATCAGCAAAGAGATAAAAGAACCACCAAAGCCAAACACTGCCGCCATTAGTAGCAGGCCCGAAAGACTACCTGGTTGCATCCCTGTGACAGCATAAACAATATTCAGAACAACACTCAGCACCATCACAACCGCTAGGTTGGTTGCTAAGAACAACATTACTCGTTTCATTACTTTTCTCCGAAGGAAACTTCTTATTTTTATGTTATACGTGGAGTATAGCTCTCACACACGATGAATATATACATATAGTCTTAGATTTGGAAAACAAGGTTAAGTAGTAAATTGAAACATTTAATTACTGACGTTTCTCTGTTCACTAAACTCCTTAGACTTTGGTCTTATTGAGATGTGGTAACAATAGGGTTAGATTCAGTCTATTAGTGATATACGAAACATACCCCAAGCGCAAGGAAAGGATAAGATCATGGTTGAAGGCACTAATTTTGAGATGGCAATTGACCTACTCTGCTGCCACTTAGGTATATCCGAAGATGAAGCAAAACAACAACTTGGCATAAAGACTGATACGCATACTCAGCAACAGATCAGTGAAATGCAACAAGCTCTTATGGGGCTAACTAACGACAAGTAACCGTTATAATCGATTTAATACGGAATTTAACGACAAAAAAAGGGCTACGAATCACGTAGCCCTTTTTATTTGTCTAAGATTTATGCCAAAGCGAGACTTACACTAAAGCTAGAATGGGATCGACATTAATGTATTTGCCAATATCTCTCGACTTAACATTTGGTACATAAGGAATTTCACCAAGTTTAGGTGCATCAATCTTATCTTCCAACATGCCGATAATATCTGCGTAATGCTCAGTACCTGGATTAATACGGTTAGCCACCCAACCCACAAGATTTAAACCATCAGCAATGATAGTTTCAGCCGTTAGCATGGCATGGCTCAAGCAGCCTAGCTTGATACCCACAACAAGAACAACTGGCAATTTCTCTTGTTTTACCCAAGTCGACAAGCATTCAGTATCCGAAATAGGAACTCTCCAGCCACCAGCACCTTCAACCAGTACAATGTCTGAAATCTCTTTATGTTGAGCAAGTTTCTCACTTAACAAAGGATATTCAATGGTCACATCTTCATGCTTAGCAGCAATATGTGGAGAGCACGGCAGCAATAAAGCGTATGGATTTACATCTTCATATGCTACGTCATTGGTCGCCGCTTGCTGTAAATGCAGCGCGTCTGAGTTACGCAGCCCTTGTTCAGTTTTTTTACTTCCGGCAGCAACTGGCTTGTAGCCAACCGTCGATAAACCTTTGGCAGCTAGTGCCTGTAAAATAGCCTTTGAACCGACTGTTTTACCTACTTCGGTATCCGTACCTGCAATAAAAAATGCATCAATCATAGATTAATAACCCCTAAACAAACTTGATATGTTGCTGGTAAAAGACCTTGTTGGTTTTGAAACTCTCGGTATTCATGTTCAACTTGCTGTAATACTTTGCGACTGGTCAAACCATGTGAGCGTCCGCTTACGTGGTTCGCACCAATCCCCTTAAGATCACGCATTAATTCAAAAGCGGTATCGTACCAAACTGTGATGGAGGGCAAGTCTAATTGATGCTTCAAGCAGTAAGATTGCGCTAACGCAATTTTTACCTGATTGATACAAATAAACTCATTCACGTGTTGATATGTATCAATTTTTGACCACGCTTGGCTTAGTTCAAATAACGATCCCTTAATTAGTGTTGAAAATACGCAGTGACCACTAGATTTAGTGACACGCTTAATTTCGCGCAGTGGTACTGATAAGTCATCACACCACTGAAGCGCTAAGCTGGAAAAGACGACATCGAAAGAGTCGTCATCAAACGGTAGACATTCAGCATCCGCTTGGCGATAGTCGGAAACCATCGATCCACACCTTATTTCTGCTTGTTGGAGCATCGCCTGTGACAAGTCAGCACAAGTCACCTTTGCGCCTCGTTTAGCTAATTCATAAGAGAAATATCCAGTTCCACAACCTAAGTCTAAAACTGCCAGACCAGTTAGGTCTTGTGGCAATTTATCAAGTAATCGCTGACCGACATCGCGTTGAAATTCTGCATGCTTATCATAAGATTCAGCGGCTTTACCAAAGGCTTGAGCAATAGCCGATTTATCTTGTACTGGTTTTTTATTGATCACAGGTGAATCCATTAACACTTCACATTTCATTGATTCTGGATCTCTACGGCTGCGGTGATCGCGTCGGCTAAAGCCAAAATATCACTGTTGGTATGCTTAGCGGTTAAGGTAATTCTTAGTCTCGCGAACCCGTTAGGAACCGTTGGAGGACGAATAGCCGTTACCCATAACCCTCTGTCTTTTAAACCGTTCGCAATTCCAACGGCTTGATCCGATGATCCACAGATAAATGGTTTAATAGGCGTTATCGTCTCGGTAAAGCCTGCCAGTCCAGCCAATCTCTCTGAATACAACTCTTGCAAGTCACTTAACTTATCTCTTCGCCATTGTTGAGACTGAATCATGGAAATCGCATGACTGATTGCATGAGCCTGAGCGGGAGGAAGTGCTGTAGAATAAACGTGATGTCTTGCAAACTGAGTCAAGTAATCACCAACTTCTGCACTGCATAGTATCGCTGCCCCTGAAAGCCCGACCGCTTTTCCAAAGGTCACCACTAATAAATCAGGTTTAACATCTACTTGTGAGCAGCTCCCTGCGCCATTCTCGCCATGTATACCGATACCATGGGCATCGTCGACCGCTAACCATGCGTTATTTTGTTCACACAACGTTTTAATTGTTTTAAGAGGAGCGGTATCGCCATCCATACTAAACACGCCTTCTGTCACCACAAGCGCACTATCTGATGCCGCCAGTATTGATGAAAGGTGTTCTGTATCGTTATGTCTAAATCTCTTTAAGCTTGCAGCCGATAACATCCCGGCTTCCATCAACGATGCGTGATTTAATTTATCCTGAATCAGGATATCTTGCTTATCAAGTAAGGAGAATATCAACGCTTGATTAGCACTAAACCCTGAATTGAAAAGAATGGCCCTTTCAAAACCTAGCCATTCACATAGCTTGGATTCAAGGTTCTGATGAGCGGAACTAAACCCCGTGACTAGCGGTGATGCGCCACTCCCGGCTCCAAATTGATCAAGCCCTTCCTTCCAAGCTCGAATCAATTCAGGATCGCCAGCGAGCCCTAAATAGTCGTTATTAGAGAAATTAATAAATGGCTTGCCATCATGCACAAAGCGCGTTTGATTACCTGATGACATTGGCTGCAACACGCGAGTGAGCCCTTGATTACGTCTCTGCTCAAGGGCGAATTTAATGCGTGAACTAAACGCTGGCATCATAAAAAATGTCGTCTTTCGAAGGACGTGAAGCGACACGTTCAACGACTTGATCAAGTAAGTCGTTCTCTTGAATTTCATCCGGTTTTTGGCTTACTTGCTCACTATTAATACCCAGCTTTTTAAATAGCTGCATATCACTATCTTCATCTGGATTTGGCGTCGTAAGTAGCTTACATCCGTAAAATATTGAGTTCGCACCGGCCATGAAGCACAGAGTTTGCATCTGCTCATTCATGTTTTCTCGGCCAGCAGACAAACGTACTGCTGATTTCGGCATCATGATTCGAGCAATTGCGATCAACTTAATGAAATCAAATGGTTCAACGTCATCAACGTTTTCCATTGGCGTGCCTTTGACTTTGACCAGCATATTGATTGGCACACTCTCAGGCTGCACTGGCAAGTTAGCAAGCTCAACTAGTAGTCCTGCGCGATCATTAGTGCTTTCACCCATACCAATAATACCGCCAGAACAAATTTTCATTCCCGCATCACGAACGTGGGAAAGTGTATCTAAGCGATCTTGGTAAGTACGCGTGGTAATGATGCTGCCATAAAATTCAGGTGACGTATCAAGGTTGTGATTGTAGTAATCCAAACCAGCTGTTGCCAACTCTTCAGCTTGGTCTGGGGTCAGCATCCCTAGCGTCATACAGGTCTCTAAACCCATCCCTTTCACACCTTTGATCATTTCCATCAAGTGTGGCATATCACGCTCTTTTGGATTTTTCCATGCCGCGCCCATGCAGAAGCGTGTTGAACCTGCTTTCTTCGCTTTTTCAGCGGCATCTAGCACGCGTTCAACTTCCATTAATCTTTCACGATCGACATCGGTACGATAGTGGGCACTTTGTGGGCAGTACTTACAATCTTCAGGACAAGCGCCCGTTTTAATAGATAATAGAGTGCTCACTTGAACGTGATTATGCTGTTGATGTTGACGGTGGATAACTTGTGCTTCAAACAACAAATCCATAAAAGGCTTATCCAAAAGCTTTCGAACTTCTTCTACTGTCCAGTCATGACGAACTTCCACGTGCCGATCCTTATTTCACTATTGATATTTTAATAATATGTGCATTGCTACTTGGCTAGTCTACCGACAAACAGTAGACTGTCAACGATCAACAAAAACACAAGTTTACAAGTGGTTAATATTTACACAATGCATTATGGAATGGCTATGGATCTCGAATTTGACCGTCAACACATCTGGCACCCTTATACATCAACACTGAACCCGCTCACTTGCTATCCTGTCACAAATGCTGATGGCGTATTCATTGAACTTGAGAACGGTAAACGACTTATTGATGGTATGTCTTCTTGGTGGTCTGCCATTCACGGTTACAACCATCCTCACCTTAACCAAGCCGCCCACCAGCAGATCGATAAAATGTCTCATGTCATGTTTGGTGGTATCACTCATCAACCTGCAATCGATACCTGTAAAAAACTGCTTAAACTCGCCCCTGATAATCTTGAACATGTTTTCCTTGCCGATTCCGGTTCGGTCGCTGTAGAAGTGAGTTTAAAAATGGCCCTACAGTACTGGCATGCCAAGGGGGAGCAGCGACCAAAGTTCCTGACATTAAGAGACGGCTATCACGGGGATACTTTCGCGGCGATGTCAGTGACTGATCCCAACAATTCAATGCATAGCCTCTATAAAGGTTTTTTACCTGAACATATTTTTGCAAACTCGCCAAAAACGGAATATTGGCAACCGTGGGATGAGACTGATATTGACGATTTTAAGCAGAAAATCACCGACCACCACTCGCAAATAGCCGCTGTTATTTTAGAGCCTATTGTTCAAGGTGCGGGGGGGATGCGTATCTATCATCCTGAGTTTCTCAAGCAAGTACGCTTATTGTGTGACGAGTTCAATGTACTGCTGATTTTAGATGAAATCGCGACTGGGTTCGGACGTACAGGTAAATTGTTTGCTAGTGAACACTCTGGAATTCAACCGGATATAATGTGTGTAGGTAAGGCATTAACTGGTGGCTATATGACACTATCAGCCACTTTAGCGAGCAAACAAGTCGCAGACACGGTATGCGGAGGCGAAGCAGGTTGTTTTATGCACGGCCCTACTTTTATGGGAAATCCGCTGGCTTGCTCAGTGGCTTCTGCAAGTCTGGATCTGATTGAGCAAGGTGACTGGCAAAAACAGACAAAGATGATTGAAGAGCAATTTTCAAAACAGTTACCGAAGCTCACTGAGCATGCGTTGGTAAAAGATGTTCGTTGGCTAGGCGCTATCGGTGTCGTTGAAACCCACCAACCAGTTAACATGGAGAATATTCAGGCCCTGTTTGTGGAGCATGGTGTTTGGATCCGCCCATTTGGTAAGCTCATCTACATGATGCCACCTTATATAAGCCAACCAGAGCATATCGAGGCATTAATTCATGCCATTGATTCTGCCTTAAATGATGACCACTGTTTCGCCTCAGAATAAGAGCGGTATAAACAAAAAAGAGCCGCGAATCATTCACGGCTCTTTTCATATTCGTTTAAAGTGTTACTGCACTAACATTTACCCATTTTGCAGGCAAACGGACCAGACAATAGATCTTCATCTTTAACACGAACCTGCCAATCTTGATGCCATTGTTCAAGTTCATGAAGAGGTAAAGGTCGACTCATAAAGTAGCCCTGCCCCATGCCATCAGTAATCGAACGTAAATGCATCCATACTTCTCGGGTTTCGATGCCTTCTGATACGGTTTCCATACCCAGTTTTTTTGCCAAAAATAGGCTAGCGGCAACAATAGATTCAGCACTGCGACTCACCAACATCTTCTGTACGAAACTTAAATCAATCTTTAATTCCGTAAAAGGCATATCATCTAGCAACTGCATCGAAGAGTAACCAGTCCCAAAATCATCAATAGCAAGTTCAAATCCCTTCATACATAAACGGATTGCTGATGAAAGCGTATAACCGAGATGCTCGATCATGTCGGTTTCGGTCAATTCAAACCTTAATCGCTGAGGCAACGATGGGTGCTCTACCTGTAACGCCAATACAGTATCAACAAAACTCGCATCCATAAGGTCTTGCGCGGTGATATTGATCGCCACACGACGGTTTCCTAGGGTTGGCAAGTCACGCAATGCGCACTTTAATAACAGCAGGGTCAGTTTTGTTGAAAGCCCATATTTAATGATCTTTTCAACAAAAAATATCGGAGATAACAAACCGTGCTCAGGATGGTCCCAACGAACCAAAGCCTCAGACTCTAGCCACTCACCCGTTTCGAATTTAATGAGAGGCTGATAGAAAGGGATGAACTGCTCTTTATCTAATGCTTCAAGTATGTCTTCACGGCTAAAGTCAGGCAACGGTTTTGAGAAGTAGTGCTTAGGCTTTAAATTTTGATTTAATATGGCATCAAGCTTTACTTTATTGATCGGCTTGCTGATCGCCCCTAATAAGTTCATGTTGTAAGCCGTACACATTCGACCCGCTGCTTTTAAAACGACTTCCGTTACCGCACTCGATATGATGACTTCACCACCATAATCCGCTTCAGCAAGTAACCTTAATAGCGTGATACCATCAATACCTGGCATATTTAAATCGCAGATCACCATATCTGGAGTCTGTATTTCGATTAAATCTAACGCTTCCTGCGCACTTCCGACACCTTCAGCTTCGACATGATCAAACTGTTTCAATAAGGCGAGAAGCGCCATTCTTTGAAAGTTATGATCTTCAATGACAAGAATACGTTTAGACATTTATGGTTATCCATATATACGAGCAAAAATATAGAAAGTAATAAATTAATTTACTCTTCTATTAATTTTTTGTTCTGCTCAATTGTTAAATTAACTTCTTTAAATAGCGATTTATTACCTGCAATTCCTTCTTGCTGTTTATAGTCATCATGACTAACAATCTGTTCTGCAACTTTTATATTGAACCGGTAGTCACCCCATAGCTTGAATAAATACTCAATTGGTAAACCATCGAATGATTTAGGGAATGTGACTAATGTACTTTTCTGACTGCGCCAATCTGCAATCAACTTTTTAGCCATTTTGTTTTGGATATCTCGCAAAAGCGATTGAGGCTCTTGATCTGATACCGCAACTAACTTTTGCAAAGTACTCTGCATTTCTTGCCACATACCTAGAACATGCAGCGTATGATATGCCACAAAGAGAGTCTCGAAACACTCTTCAACTTCTTCGCAGGATTGCAGTAGCTCATATGCAGCAGAATATTGGCCGCTGTTTGCTAAAGACCATACCCCTAAACGACTTTGCAGGGAGTTATCCGGCTTAGTAAACTTTTTGTTCCGAGTTAACATACCCCAGATTTCACTGGTAGAACGGTTACTAAACTCAGCTTCTTGTAAAAGGATCCAACTAAGCAAAAAGTACAGGTTTGGTTCTTCCCAAATAGAATGGCTAGATTTAAAGGCAAGCTCCTGAATTAACTTCGAGATATTTTCGTTAGCAAGAAATCCAACATGCTGCAAAATCAGAGCATACAAACGAGGAAGCCTTTGCGGCGACATTTTATGTAAATGCAGCATACTCTCCGCAGCTTGTTCATACATGCCCTTTTCAAACTGAAAACGACACTCTAATTCAAGCACAGGAACAGAGAAGCGATTAGCTTTACGTAGGGGCAGCAATACTTTCTCCGCCTCTTCGATATTGCCCGCCTTCAGCATTAAGTCAACGTACATAATATGCGCGCGAACATAACTATTGGCTTTTATGTAATTCACCAATAATCGTGATGCGATATCATCTTCACCTACCGATATAATTTCACTACACAATTTGGTTAACGCTAAATTGTATATTTTCTTACTCTTCGCTTCTTTTAACGTCGGTAGAGCCTCTGATAAACCCGCTTGATGATAACTATCAACTACTCGTGTGATGAATGCTTTTTCATCCATGCAGGCTTTCAATGATTCTGTGAGTACATCTACTCTCAGTGGTTTAACGATAAAACCACTTGGTTCAAACTCAGAAAAGCTACGAATTACAGTTGCTGAATTGTCAGCAGTGACAATCAAAATGATCGGATCGTGTGCAAGCAGTTTCTCGTGATAAAGCCTTTCTAATAACTGGAGGCCCGTGCTTCCTTCACCTAAATTATAGTCAACAATTAGAATGTCGAAGGCCGTGACTCGGCACTCTAGCACGGCTCTATTCGCCTGACCTACCAAACGAATTTTGTCTCGATTAAAGCCAATTTTAGTCAATAGGATACGGCTAGATTTACAGATAATATCGCTATCATCAACAACCAATAGATCCATGTTTTTCAATAACTTCATAGATATCCTATTAAACAATTTGTTCAGCTTCAGCGTTCAATTGTGCCAGCTTTAAAGTGAGTTCGGCTTCAAGTTCATCGTACACAAGATCGTTCCCATGTGTAGCCTCAGATTCCAATCGCTCTAGAGGAATTGAAAAAGAGTGACATGCAAGCATTCTAGCTGCACCTTTCATTCTATGTGATATCTCTTGTATATCAGAGTGATTTTTCTCATCAAATGCGGTCAACAGTAGATTCATATCTTCGTTCTGACTTTTTACAAAATCGAAAGCAATATTTTTGGCCACTTCTTCATCACCAAAAATGTCAATGATAGCGGGAATATCGAGTAAAGCTTCTTCTGGCTTATCCACTTCACTACTCTTGAGGTGCTCTTCACCCCAGAATGTCTCTTCTGAATCATCATCGCCTGCAAAATCAAACTCAAAACCATCGATGGCGGATAAGTCATCTGAACCGCTACCTTGCACTGGCTCAGCGACTTCAAACTCGTTCTCAAATGCAGCCAGTGCTAATTCGTCCGCACTTTTTTGATCTATTGCGCTATGTTCTTGAGCTATTAGATCATTTTCGCCAGCAACATCTACATTATCTTCAGTGACAACGATTTCTTCCTGAGCAGACAAAATTTGTGGTAACCAATGATCTAGCGTTTCAGTCAACTTCACCTTACTCACAGGTTTCGATAAAAATGCAGACATACCAAGCTCAATACACTTCTCATCTTCTCCCTGAATTGCATTCGCAGTAAGGGCGATAATTGGCATAGCTTCGCGACTTTCAGCACCCTCTTTGGCTCGAACCGCTTTTGTTAACTCATATCCATCCATTTCAGGCATATGACAGTCTGTAAGAAGCAATCCATATTCATCACTTTGCAATGCTTCAAACGCTTGAGCACCATCATTAACAACATCAGCGGTATAACCCAACTGAGACAGCATGGTCATGATCACTTGGCGGTTGATCGGATGATCTTCAGCAACGAGGATAAGTCGTCCATTTTCAATCGCTTCTTTACGACTTTGAACAACCACCTTGTTTTGATTTTCAGCCACATTCATCGAAGCACCGACAGCAACAGGTGTTTTTAGGCAGTGATAAAGCTGATCTGGAATGATTGGGTTAACAGACATTGCCCAGAAACCATCGTAAGGTTCAGGCGAAAGCATCCCTTTTCTTCTCTCAAGAACAATACATTTCACTCCCGGAAGCTGATTTTTAATCCAGCTGTGTTTCAAATCTAAACGCTCATATTCAAAACGAGTAATGAATAATGAACTGATGCGATTTCGAGATGCTAGAAAAGCAAGTTGATTCTTATCATCAAATGCTTCGTGGTCCATTTTGACATCACAGTGAGACATATACTCAATGAGATCATCAAGTTGATTAAACTCGCCAACTACAAGGCTCTTCTCACCTTTAAAGTTCAACGACTCTTGTTGCTCAATCGCTTTAACAGGAATAACCACGCTAAAGCATGAGCCTTCACCTAGTTGGCTAACAACGGTGATTTCGCCGCCCATCTGCGCAACAAGCTCATTAGTAATAGATAGACCTAAGCCTGTACCACCAAACTTCCTTTGAGTACTTTCGTCCGCTTGAACAAATGGCATAAACAAGCTGTTTTGAGCATCCTCATTAATTCCCACACCTGTATCTGATACAGAAAAACGCAATGTTTGATATGAGCCTTCATGTGCCAGCAGATCAACCGCCAAGCGAATGTGCCCTTTTTCAGTAAATTTAATCGCATTATTGATGAAATTATTTAGAATCTGCCCCAAGCGAACATCATCGACATGAACAATGCTTGCTACTTTTGGAGACAACCAGTACTCAAATTTTAACCCTTTAGCATGGGCATGACTGGCTTGTGTCTGAGTAATTCGAGATAACATCGAATGGATATCAGCATCGATTGGAGACAGCGTTAACTTGCCCGCTTCAATTTTCGAGAAGTCTAAAATATCATTAACGATATGCAGCAAGTTATCAGCCGATTTTGTTAAACTGCTGTGGACTTTCAGAGCATCATCACGCATTGGATATTGGCTAAATATTTCCAGTAAACCAATAATTCCGCTGATTGGAGTTCGAATTTCATGGCTCATATTCGCCAAGAATCGAGACTTAGCTTCTGTCCCTGCAATGGCTTTTGCTTTTGCGGCCTCTAGCTCGGCTTGTTGGTTTTTAAGCTCAGTGATATCGGTCAGTACGGTATTCCACGTAAAGTGATCACTATTTGAAGTAATTCGACTCTGAAGGTGTAACCATTTATCTCGATCTTCTGACGTGATATGCAGTTCATACGACATAGAACCAATATCTGCACATACTCTAGTATGAGCAATAAAGTCATCGCGTTGCTGTTCATCTAATACATTTAAGAATTTACGATGATCCTTGACGAGTTCTTCAGAGCTCACTCCGACTAACTCTTGAATACCCGCACTCACAAATGTGAAGTTGAGATCATCTAAATCTTCTTTACT
This sequence comes from Vibrio genomosp. F6, assembly GCF_005146325.1. NCBI lineage: Bacteria > Pseudomonadati > Pseudomonadota > Gammaproteobacteria > Vibrionales > Vibrionaceae > Vibrio > Vibrio genomosp. F6. Next base: position 24,708 of record NZ_SYUT01000011.1, read on the forward strand.
TTGAACGTGTTGAATAACCGCTCCGCTAACGTTATCAGCTAGATACTGAACCCGCTGTTCAGCTTCACGAGCTCTTAGCTCTGCATTTCTTAACTCTGTAACATCATTAAGAATGGTAACAACACCGTCGGCACTGCTACTCTCTGAGAGTTGATATGGGCATTTCCAGTATGAGAACTGTCTTTCTTTACCACCAATAACGACATTTTTTTCCATTCGAGGGAGCATTTCACCCGCGAGAACTCTCTGGTCTTCACTACTATGGTTAACGATCTCATCAAGTTCTTTACTTTCAAGAGAACCACCAGCAACAAAATGAGCAAGATCGTCATCACTAGCACTCAACATCGAAATAGCAGGGTTAGTCGTAACGATATTGCCATCAATATCTTTTACCACAATCGGGAATGGGATGGCATTGAGCAACGATCGTTCAAATTGAACTCTTCGTTTTAATTCTGTTTCCGCTTCGACCCTCTGCTGAACCTCACCTTGTAGCTTACGGTTCCAATAAAAAACCACACCTATAATTAACAGCGATGCCACTGAAATAATCGAGATCCATAAAACAACTTTCTGAGTTTGTACTCCAGTTTGGTATGAAGTACTCATCCATTTTTTTTCTATTTCGACCATTTTACTTGGCGGTATCACGCTAAGCGCTTTATTTATGATATTAAGTAAAATCTGGTTTTCTTTATTCACCGCAAAAGTAACAGGAATAAAGGAACGTTCATTAATGTTATTAATGACTTTTAATTGGCCGGCATACTGGCCTTGTAGATATGGGGAAGCAAGCAATAAGGAGCTAATTGCGACATCAACTTTACTTTCATTTAGGGCCGTAACAAGATCATAAACACTATCGTATTCAAGCACGGTACAGCTTACACAAAACTCTTTAGCCATTGACTGACCGTACGTTGCCGCAATGACCCCAATGACATCACTTTTCTCTAAGTTATCGAATGACAACTCTTTCTCATAATCGTCTGAGCGTCCAATAAGTACCCAAGGTTCTCGCATGAACGCTTGGCTTAATAACATCTTTTCACGTCGTTTAGCGGTAGGAGACAGTGACGACATCATCTCAAACTCACCGTCTAGGAATGCCCAGTAGCTTTCCCTATGAGTTGAGTAGTATTTCGGATCGAATTTGATCCCTGTTAATCGGCTTACTTCTTCAAGAACATCCGCTGCGATCCCTTTGTAAACACCATTTTCAACGACTTCAATCGGAGCCCAATCACTTTCAACACCAATGCCAATGACAGGGTGATTATCGATCCACTGCTGCTCTTCTTTTGATAACGTTAGTGATGAGGCTTTACGAATATATTCTTGCTGTCTTTCATCTAACCAGCGATTAAGAATACGTTCATGTTCAGGTAAAGCATTCACTTCACGTATGCCTTGGTTCAATCGCTCCAGCATTTCACTATCAGATTTTGGCACACCTACATACAGTGTATCGACTGGAAGATCATCCAGCATGTACATATCCACATCTTCCAGGTACGGACTGTTTTTGTAATGCTCATATAACATTACGCCATCGCCAATTTGAGCATCTGCCAAGCCTAAAGCAACGGTTCGAATCGCTTCTAAGTTACTCGGGACAGATAACGAACTCGCGCTAGGTAAAACGTTTCTTAAAAAGCTTTCATCAGCAAAACCTTTAATTGTTGCGACCGTTTTGTTTTCAAGCTCTTTGTATGTCGTCACTGGGGTTGCGCTGATAGCAGCACGACGCACCGCAAACATAGGTTCAGTAAACGTCATGATGGATTCACGTTCTAATGTCGCTGTCACCCCAATCATTACATCCAGTTCACCTTTGATGTATGCATTCATAACATCGCTGAAAGTAGCGTAAGGCAGTATTTCGACTTTGTAGCCTGCTTGTTCTGCATAACGGCGAAAAAGGGATGGAAGCAAACCGACAATTTCGCCATCTTCATCAGCCATCGCTAATGGTTCAATATATCGAGAAGGGAAACCAATGGTTAAGGTTTGTAACTTGCTGTTATCAATATTATTTTGAGTTTCAGCTAGACTAAATTGAGATGTAAGAATTAAGAGAAGACACAAAAAAATGTTTTTGATCATCTTGACCTTCATGTGCATAACGATTTTCTAAATAAAATTCCGTATTTATTGTAAAAATCTTTGCGATGGCTTAATGAATTGATCACCTAATCATCAATTCACGTGATATTGGTGCATATACTATCACTTACTGTACCGTAAATAAAACCCACCTCCCCTTATTTATAAAATACACCTCACTGTTTAGAGAAGAGGGCACGTCTCGCCTGGTTTTACTATCTAATGAGAGGCCTATATTCGTCAAACTTAAACTCCAGATATAAAAAAACCAGCACGTGGCTGGTTTTTTGTTTATTCATTCAACGGTATATTTTTAACCGATGCATTAACCGATGTGCGTTGCGCCGCCCATGTATGGTTGTAATACAGTTGGAACCGCGATACGGCCATCTGCTTCTTGGTTGTTTTCAAGAATCGCAACCATAGTACGTCCTACCGCCAAACCAGAACCATTCAATGTATGAACCAGTTCAGGCTTCTTCTCGCCTTTACGACGGAAACGAGCTTGCATACGACGAGCTTGGAAGTCACCCATGTTTGAACATGAAGAGATTTCACGGTACGTCTCTTGCGCTGGTACCCATACTTCTAAATCGTAAGTTTTGCTAGAGCCGAAACCCATATCACCAGTACAAAGAACCACTTTACGGTAAGGAAGTTCTAACATCTGTAGAACTTTCTCAGCATGGCCAGTCAGTTCTTCTAATGCTTCCATTGAATCTTCAGGCTTAGTAATTTGAACTAATTCAACTTTGTCGAATTGGTGCATACGGATAAGACCACGAGTATCACGGCCGTACGAACCTGCTTCTGAACGGAAACATGGCGTATGAGCTGTCATTTTAAGTGGAAGCTCAGCTTCATCAGTGATGGTATCGCGCACCATGTTTGTTACTGGAACTTCCGCAGTTGGAATCAGCGATAGTTTCTTAAGAGGTACGTCACTCACTTGCTCAGTTAGCGGGCTAGTGTGGAATAGATCTTCACCAAATTTTGGTAATTGACCTGTACCAAACAAGCTGTCTGAGTTCACTAGGTATGGTACGTACATTTCTGTATAACCATGAGTATCGGTATGCAGATCTAACATGAACTGTGCAATAGCACGGTGTAGGCGTGCAAATTTACCTTTCATTACGATAAAGCGAGAACCTGAGATTTTTACTGCGCTAGCAAAATCCAAACCGCCAGACATTTCACCAAGATCAACGTGATCTTTCACTTCGAAGTCGTAAGTTTTTGGCTCACCCCAACGTGAAATTTCCACGTTCTCATCTTCATCTTTACCGTTTGGTACAGAGTCATGCGGAAGGTTAGGGATCGCGTTTGTGATCTCTTCTAGGCTAACTTGAAGTTCAGCAAGCTCTTTTTTTGCTTCATCAAGATCTGTACCTAAGCTACCGACTTCTGCAAGGATACGCTCAGCTTCTTCGTGCTCGCCCTTCGCTTTTGCTTGGCCGATGGACTTCGATCGAGAATTACGTAACGCTTGTAGCTCTTCAGTTTTCATTTGAAGGGACTTGCGCTTTTCTTCAAGTTCACGAATTTTCTCTACATCAAGAATAAATCCTCGACGCGCCAATTTTGCCGCTGTTTCATCCAGCTCAGCTCGAAGTAATTTAGAATCCAGCATTGCTAATCCTATGCTTTAGTTATATTTGAGGATACGGTAGAAACTCTACCGTTAAAGAATTTTTTATACTTGGTAACGATATCCAAAAAGCACTACTTTTCATAGCGCTTTTGTGGGCTTTTTGCGTCTAAATCCGCCAGATAATCTAACTTATCACCAATTTTCCCCTCTAAACCTCGATTTGTTGGGAAATAGTAACGAGTATCGGCTATTTCAGGAGGGAAATATTTCTCTCCTGCCGCATAAGCACCAGGCTCGTCATGAGCATAACGATATTCCGCGCCATAGCCCATGTCTTTCATCAAACTTGTTGGAGCATTACGTAGATGATGAGGAACTTCATACTCAGGCTGATTATGGGCGTCTAGCATGGCATTTTTCCACGCGACATAAACGGCGTTGCTCTTTGGTGCACACGCTAAATAGACGACAGCTTGTGCGATCGCCCTTTCACCTTCAGAAGGACCAATTCGAGTAAAGCAATCCCAAGCAGACATCGCCACTTGCATCGCTCTTGGATCGGCATTACCAATATCTTCAGAAGCGATAGCAAGTAAGCGACGCACGATATAGAGAGGGTCACAACCTGCGGCAATCATCCTAGCTGACCAATAGAGCGCGGCGTCAGGGTTCGAACCTCGGATGGATTTATGAACCGCAGAAATCAAGTCGTACCAAATATCCCCTTTGTTATCAAAACGAGCGACTTTTTCACCCGCCACTTCTGCAAGCAAAGGTAATGTGATGCTCTTCTGCCCTTCACTATTATCTTCTGCCATATCATACAGAAGCTCGAGATAATTAAGTGACATTCGGGCATCGCCATTTACTAATTCTGATAGGCGATCCAGTACATCATCGATAAAATCTGCCGAGATCTGACCTAAGCCTCTCTCTTTATCTTCAACCGCTTGATCGATCACTTGACGAATATCTTGCTCACTGAGAGAAGTGAGTTTGTAGACTCTTGCTCGTGATAACAGAGCGTTATTGAGTTCAAACGATGGGTTTTCGGTCGTCGCCCCAATGAAGGTGATCGTTCCATCTTCAATGTGAGGCAGAAAAGCATCTTGCTGACTTTTGTTAAAGCGATGGACTTCGTCTACAAATAAAATAGTACGTCTTCCTGCCATTTTATTTTCACGTGCTTTATCAATGGCCGCTCGAATATCTTTCACACCAGAAGTCACGGCGGATACCCGTTCAACTTCCGCATTGGCATAATTTGCCGCCACTTCCGCTAGCGTTGTTTTTCCTGTACCAGGAGGCCCCCACAAAATCATGGAATGAATGTGGCCAGCTTCTAATGCTCGACGTAATGGTTTTCCAACACCCAATATATGCTGTTGACCGATATACTGTTCAACCGTTTCTGGTCTCATGCGAGCAGCAAGAGGACGAAAATCTTCATCTCCGGAAAAATCTAGACTGTAATTACTCACGATAATGGCTCATTCGTTGAATATCTGACTCGGATGAATCAGTTGCGTTGATCGTCAACATCAACCCCATCAGGGATCTCAAAAGTAAACGTCGCTTTATTAGGTGTCGTCAAATTTACGTTTTTAAACTCAAAACGTCCTTGCTGGCCATCTTGCTCAATGACATTAAACCCTTGAACAACGCCTTTGCTGTTAATATCAATTTGGAATTGACCTTGATTCGAATCGACAGCCGTTGGAGTGAGAACAAATTGATCGCCATTTTGGTTAACTTGATAGTTATCCCAATCACTCTCTTTACTGCGAGTCAGTAGCACAAAAGGAGTTTGCTCTGTCGCCTGAGCTTGCCAATAAATGCTAACTTGCTCAATAAATGGACTGTAATACCATAGGCTCTTTCCATCTGACACTAGAACATTTTCATCGGGTAATGTTGTTGTCCAGCGGAACAGACCTGGTCGCGCGATCTCGACTGTCCCTTCTCCTTCCATGACAAGATCACCCCCAGGGCTAATCACTTGCTGGGAAAAATCAGCACTAAACCCTGAGTTCAGAGCCAAACGGCTACTCAATTCATCTTTAGGGGCCGCAAACACTGAGCAGCTCAAAAACAATAATAACGATAATTTTTTCATTCAGATTCTCTTATAGGCATACATTGAGTAGACCATCAGACATTTTCAAAGTTCAGTGAACTAATTAAGCCGCAACAACACAACCACTTGGCTGTGTTGTTGCTGTTCACTATTACTCAATATTTTAGACGATTACATATTTTTAATTGGAGGGGGTGCAATCACTTCACGATTACCATTATGGCCCGGAGCACTCACGATACCTTGAGCTTCAAGTTGCTCCACAATTCGTGCGGCACGGTTGTAACCGATCTTAAACTTGCGCTGTACGCCTGAAACCGAACCTCGGCGAGACTCCGTTACATGTTCAACCACTTGATCAAACAGTGGATCGGTATCTTCATCTTTTTCCAACTGTTCACCTGGAAGTAGTGAATCTGCCGTTTGTTCGCCATTAACGATCTCATCAATGTAGACAGGTTTACCCCGCGCCTTCCAGTTATTCACCACGGCATGCACATCATCATCGGACGCGAATGCGCCATGTACACGAATGGTATGGTTTGAACCTGGAGGTAAGTAGAGCATATCACCCATACCAAGTAATGATTCTGCGCCACCCTGATCGAGAATGGTTCGTGAATCAATTTTGGTTGATACGGTAAAACCAATACGTGTAGGAATGTTCGCTTTGATGATGCCCGTAATCACATCAACTGATGGTCTTTGGGTCGCCAGGATCAAGTGAATGCCTGCTGCACGAGCTTTTTGAGCAAGTCGAGCAATTAACTCTTCCACTTTCTTACCCACAACCATGATCAAGTCGGCAAACTCATCGACAACCACCACGATATACGGCAAGTTTTCAAGCAATGGCGCTTCTGTATCCATACTGTCTCCCTCTTTCCAGAAAGGATCGTGAATAGGATGTCCAGCTTCTGCTGCCATTTTTAGCTTTTCGTTATAGCCTTTCAGATTACGAACACCGACAGCTGACATTAACTTGTAACGTCGCTCCATCTCTCCAACGCACCAGCGTAATGCGTTCGAGGCATCTTTCATGTCGGTGACCACTTCTGATAATAGATGCGGAATACCTTCATATATTGATAACTCAAGCATTTTCGGGTCAATCATGATAAAGCGAACTTCATCTGGCGATGCTTTGTAGAGCATGCTCAAAATCATGACGTTTACCCCCACCGACTTACCCGAACCGGTTGTACCCGCAACAAGAACGTGTGGCATTTTGGATAAATCCGCCACAACCGCTTCACCTGCAATATCTTGGCCTAGTACAACAGTGGTTGGCGAAGTTGATTGCTCAAATTGAGGACTATTAATAACGTCTGATAAATAGACGGTTTGTCTGCTGACATTTGGTAATTCAAGACCAACATAAGGCTTACCAGGTATAACCTCAACAACACGAACCGCGATGGCAGAAAGTGAACGAGCCAAATCCATAGACAAGCTTGAAATCCGGCTGACTTTCACGCCTGGCGCTAAATCTAACTCAAAGCGAGTGATCACTGGCCCTGGGAAAATATCCACAACCGTCGCTTTAATCTTGTAGTCGGCAAGCTTAGATTCAACCAAACGAGCAATCTCTTCTAACGCATCTCTATCAATGAAGTTCTCGCGTTTTTCAGGATGATAAAGAAGTTGAAGTGTCGGCAGTGGCTCTGCGGGTTTAGGCAAGTTGATCTCTTGCTGAACCAAGAACGGGTTTTGTGCCCCAGCCATATTTTCTTGTGCAGCAGAGATGATCTCTTGGAAAGCTTGTACATCTTTATCAGGATGCTCAAGTTCACCTTCCACGACTTCAATGTCAGATTCAGATGCATTGACTTCAGCAGGGAGATCAACATCAGAAAATGCGGCAACCTCTTCCGACTCATGATGAGTAACGCTGTCGCTATCTTCTTCAATAATATTTAAATCTGAAATAACTGGTTCAATGTGATTTGGCGTGTCTACGTCGGTAATTTGTTCAAGCCCAAACTCTGAAATTCTAGGCTGATTCACCTCATCTTCCACGACAAAATCTGCGATTGGTTCCGAAAAATCAGTGTTAACTTCATTCTGATATTCAGGTTCTGGCTGAAATTCTGTTTGAGGAGAGTACAAAGGCTCTTGTTCAGCATTGACCTCAACGTTCTCTGATGCAAATGAAGCGATACGGCTGATCTCGTCTTCAAGATTTTCTTGGGCAAAGTCATCTTCACTTTGAGCGGCGTATTCTAACTCTTCAATCGTTGCAGTGAGTTGCTTAGAACGATCGACTGATAACTCAGGCTCTTCATCATAATGCTCAGGCTGATACGATGAAGCTGGAATACTGGCTGCAATAGAAGCGCCTCTTCCAGAAGTAGACTCGGCAGGCATATGAATATTGTAACGAGGCTTCACATCGCGTTCAGCGTCATCAGTATCAATGGTATCCGTATAATTATTGGCTTGAGATTCATCTTCAAGTGAGCTTGCACTCTCTTGCGAGACTAAGTGTTCAGTCGACTCAGAGCGAGATTCTACATCAGGTAAGTGAGCTTTCTCTGTCGTGAATTCTTGGTGATCAATATCATCAAGAACAGGTTCAAGAACTTCTCTATCAGTACCGCGAAGCTTATTTAGCCCCCAAGTACATGCCCCAATCGCACCGTTACCTAGCCCTTCAACAATACTTAACCACGAAATACCCGTCAGAAGGGTAAAACCCGCCCCCCATAAGAAGAGAAGAACTAGGGTCGTTCCGAGAATATTCAAAACAGGCAATGATAAGTTTGTGAGTACATCACCCACAACGCCACCTGATGAGAAATACCATATATCATCAAAGTTGGTATCAGCTAAACCGCAACTGGTTAATATCAATATAGACAAACCGAGTAATCGAGTGCCCCATAGCACAAAATCTAAGTCGTCTTGTTCGCCTCGCTTACGGCAAAGAACCCAAGCAGCAATGATAACAATAAGAGGGATTAAGTAGGCAAGTGAACCGAAAATGAAAAATAGTGTATCTGCTATCCACGCTCCGACGATACCACCAGCATTTTGAATGTCACCGCCCCATGCCGTTTGCGACCAAGAGGGGTCCGCTGGGTTAAATGTGAATAATGCAATAGAAAGTAAAATGGAAGCGAGCACGCCTAAAATTAAGCCACACTCTTTAAGGCGTTGTACGCCATCTAAACGTGAAGACTGAGGCTCTTCACTAGTCTTAACTATGGTTTCGACTTTATCTGTGTTCTCTCTGAACATAACCTACTTGATTCTTTGATGAGTAAAAACAGTCCGAGCGGCAAAAGCCGCTCGGTTTGTTTAGCAATTTAACCATATCAAGGTCAAAAACCCAATCAATGATAGCCATAAAACCGAAGCAGTATCAGCTTTAGGGCTAACTTAGGTTTTTAACTTGAATCAGCGGGTTTTAATAACAAGCTGATTAGTTTGTTTCACTTCTTCCATAACTACGTACGTACGAGTGTCGTTTACTCCAGGTAGACGCAATAATGTGTCGCCCAAAAGTTTACGATATGCACTCATATCGGATACGCGCGTCTTAAGAAGATAATCAAAATCACCCGAAACTAAATGACACTCTTGGATGTCATCTAATTTTTGTACCGCAGTATTGAACTGTTCAAATACGTCCGGAGCACCACGATTAAGCGTGATTTCAACAAATACCAATAAAGAGGCATCTAGGTACTGCGGATTTAACAGCGCTGTATATCCCGTAATATAATCTTGACGCTCCAAACGACGAACACGCTCTAAACATGGTGTTGGTGAAAGACCAACACGTTTAGAAAGTTCAACATTTGATATTCGACCATCTTTCTGCAATTCATTAAGAATATTGCGATCGATACGGTCTAGTTCCTTAGACGGCTTCTTATAGTTGTCTGCCATTTTTTATTCCACCTTATTACTTCCTTGCAAAAAAATATACTACAACTTTTTAATATTTAGTATCAAATCCTAACAAAACATCACTATACTAGACATTAATTCGACAGAATTACCCTACACACAGATAAAACAACCAAAATAAAATAAGGAGTCAGGATGATCATTGGCGTACCAAAGGAAATCAAAAACCACGAATACCGTGTTGGTATGATTCCAGCTAGTGTGAGAGAGCTAATCTCACATGGCCACCAAGTTTTTGTAGAAACCAATGCCGGTAACGGTATCGGTTTTTCAGACGATGATTACATCGCTGTAGGCGCATCCATTCTTCCTACTGCTGCCGACGTTTTTGCGCAAGCAGAGATGATTGTAAAGGTTAAAGAACCTCAAGCTGTAGAGCGAGCTATGCTTCGCGAAGGGCAAATATTATTTACTTATTTACACCTTGCACCAGATTTTCCACAAACGGAAGAGCTGATCAAGAGCAAAGCTGTCTGTATAGCGTATGAGACTGTAACAGATAATATGGGTCGCTTGCCACTATTAGCTCCAATGTCTGAGGTTGCAGGTCGAATGTCTATTCAAGCTGGCGCGCAAACTTTAGAAAAATCTCATGGTGGTCGTGGTCTTCTACTCGGTGGTGTACCGGGTGTTGAACCAGCAAAAGTTGTCGTTGTAGGCGGTGGTGTTGTGGGTGCTAACGCAGCTCGCATGGCTGTTGGCCTTCGTGCTGACGTAACCATTTTAGATCGCAATGTTGATACGCTACGTCGCTTAGATGAAGAGTTCCAAGGTCGCGCAAAAGTGGTTTATTCTACAGAAGACGCAATTGAGAAGCATGTTCTAGAAGCAGACCTTGTTATTGGTGCTGTGCTTATCCCTGGCGCTGCGGCTCCAAAATTGGTAACAAAAGAGCACATTGCTAAAATGAAACCTGGCGCGGCCGTTGTTGATGTGGCGATTGACCAAGGTGGCTGTTTTGAGACTTCTCACGCAACGACACACGCCGATCCAACGTACATCGTTGATGAGGTTGTTCACTACTGTGTTGCAAACATGCCAGGCGCGGTTGCTCGTACTTCAACTTTTGCGCTAAATAACGCAACTCTGCCTTACATTGTTAAGCTCGCAAACAAAGGTTATCAGCAAGCACTTACTGATGATCACGGTTTCCTTGAAGGCTTAAACGTTATTCACGGAAAAGTAACATGTAAAGAAGTAGCAGAAAGCTTTGACTTAGAATACGTTGAGCCTGCTGCTGCGATTGCAATGTTTAACTAATGAAAAAATGAGTGACATGCTAGCTATCTGAGTAGGTAAGGTAACGAAAAGAAAGCAGCTTAGAAAAGTCACTACCAAAATAGCCCGTTGCTCACACGGGCTATTTTTTTATCCATCATTATCGCTTTTGAGCATGTACAAGGATATTTCTTGGTGAGACCTGTTTATTACAAAAAGTTTTAATCGACACGTCATAACCCTTTTCTTCAAGGTAAAGCGCCTTATCGTAAGCAAGCCACAACTCTAGCGGACGTCTGAATATTTGCTGAACCAGACTTAATTTCTCCATTTTCCAAAACAACGCCTCACCCACACCCATATAGTGGCCAAAATCCACCTTCGGTATATCAAAGTTCTTAGCGTCGATTGCCCACTTGCAAAACTCTTCAAACCCCTCTGATAACTGGGATTTTTTAATGCTCGGAATCGGACAGTACTCTTCTTGATGCAGTTCATTCACCAGCACGTGGTTCAAACCTAGGCGGTAAGTCATTTCAAGTTGGCGATGACGCTTGACTCTCTCCCCACCCGTCACGGTTTCTTGCAGCGGGATCCTCAGTTCACTTTGCGTCAGTTTTAAGGGGGACTGCTTGGCTAATATCGACATGGCTTGATATTCATCACTGCGAATTAAATGATAACAACAAGGTGAAAATGTGATTGCAGGAAGCTGATTTTGGGTCGCCAACTCTAATAAACGGACATGCAAATCGCCACAAGCATGGAGCGCAACCGCATGTTGCTTACAATTAAACACTTGGCTTGCATCTGTAGAAAAAGCGTCCCCTTGAATAAATTGCATATTCAAAGCTTGCTGATTTGCGGCAGCCGTTCCGCTGTCACACAAACTCTGTTGCCATTCAAAACTCGTGACCTTTTCTTTCGATTGTTGTGACAAGATCCGCCCAAGAAAGCCTTTACCCGCACACCACTCTAACCACTCCTCTCCCTTATGCTCGCTTAACGCAGCGGCACTCATGCTTTTTATTTGAGCAAGTTTTCTTCCTGGGACTCCAACTTCAAGGTTGCGATCTAAAATCAGCAAGCTTTGTGTTGCCTCGCTTAATTGTGTTAATTGAGATGCAATGCATGTTTCCGGAATGAAATGAGCGACTGCCTCAAGCAAGGCTTTATCATCACTTTTGAACATTTCTATATCAGATCGTGATAATCCATCAAGCCATAGAGACAAATCAGGATACTCATCAAGCCAAAGAGAAGCGTCATTTGAACAGGCGTGAAAAGGCTCAAATCGCCATAATGATTGATATGACAATAAAAAATGATCGAGCAATTGAAATGATTGGTGCATGCGTTCCCCCTAGCCGTGCATTGTAGGGGGAAGCCAAAGACTTGAACAGCCTTGTGATGCGATGTTTAACGAATTGGTAAATCTATATCTTTAAACATCTCTTCAATTTCAGCATTCGATTTAAGAGAGATCGCTTGCTCGACCACAGGCTTAGTCAAGTGTGGTGCAAAACGTTCCATGAAATCGTACATATAAGAACGCAAGAAGGTTCCTCTTCTAAAGCCAATACTCGTGGTACTTGCACCGAAAATATGGCTCGCATCAATAGCAACTAGGTCGGTATCTTGTTCTTTATCAATCGCCATACTGGCAATAACACCAACACCAATCCCCATGCGTACATAGGTTTTAATCACATCGGCATCTGTTGCGGTAAAGACCACTCTAGGAGTAAGTCCGACTCGATTAAATGCGGTATCGAGCTCAGAACGACCAGTAAAACCAAAGACATAAGTCACGAGCGAGTATGCAGCAAGATCCTCTATACTAATTCTTCTTTTATTCGCTAATGGGTGATCTTTAGTCACAACAATCGAGCGATTCCAATGGTAGCAAGGGAGCATAATCGCATCTTGGTATAAATGGAGCGCTTCTGTCGCGATTGCGAAGTTTGCTGTACCTTTCGCGACCGCTTCCGACATTTGGCTTGGCGTGCCCTGATGCATGTGCAGTGAAACTTTAGGATAACGGGCAGTAAAGCCTTTGATAACGTCAGGTAGAGCGTATCGAGCTTGAGTATGAGTGGTCGATATGTTCAACGTCCCCATCTCTGGATGAGTATGCTCGCCAGCCACCGCTTTGATACTTTCTACTCTAGCCAATATCTCTTGTGAGATTCGAATAATGTCTTCGCCAGCAGGGGTTACTTGCGTCAAATGCTTACCGCTTCGCTCAAAAACTTGTATGCCGAGTTCGTCTTCGAGCAAACGCACTTGCTTACTAATTCCTGGTTGAGAGGTGTAAAGGCTCTCGGCCGTCGCTGATACGTTAAGATTATGGTTTACTACCTCAACAATATATCTTAATTGCTGTAATTTCATTTTGACCCTCGTAATCCTTTACCAATGGCTAATATTGCACGCCGACAGATAAGATACGCCTTAAGCTATGTAATATAATTAATAGTTATAACGTGTAATGCAGATAATTGGTAGTCAAAATAGAGAGTTGTCGGCATCCGAAGCATAATTGCATAATACACTTATCCGTATTTTGCTATTAAAAGCACATTATTATTAAATTTGTAGGTGCAGTTGTACAATGGAATCGTGTATCCTTAAATACTAGCCATTGAATTATAAAGCAGATATCAAACATATGAATATTGGTTTAATCATAGCTCTTGTAGCCGTCTTATTGGTGTTAGTCCTTGGCTATAACATCATGCTTCAATATAAAATGAAGGTCGAGACGTCGAAAAAACAAGAATCATCTCGTTACTTGACTCTTATTGATGCAACAGAAGATCTCATTGGGAATGCTCACCACGTCCCATTCAGTAAAGATCTGCTCGTTTGTCTGAATACGCGAATTTTAGATGCACTTGAAAATATGTATCAACTCGATCCTAGAAATAAACAGCTTGCTCAGCGTATTGTTCACACAAAGCAGCAAATCACTCAACTAAAAGAAAATTATCCCGATGGTGACACCACTTCTTTTAAAGTGCCGAGCAGTGACAAACAAGCGATAGTGATGCTTAAGCTGGTAAAACGTCTTCGTGATACCGTTCGTAATGAGCACAATAAAGGTCGATTTGAAACACAGGCTTACGTCGCAGAAAATGCTCGTCTTGAAACGATTCAGATTCGTATCAACATCGAGAATGTCGTAAAACGTGCCAAAGATTCTATCGCACGAGGTCAAACTGGTACTGCCGTACAACTTTTGCGTAAAGGCATTGATGCTCTCAGCACAAAAAATGATGCTTATTCAAATCAAGCACGTGAAAAACTGCAGTTAATGCTGAACGAGCTTGATAAAAAACGCCAAGTTAAAAATGCTGAAGATCTTCAACAGATTGAAGAGAAAGAGCGTGATGATGACATGGACGCACTTTTTGGTGAGAAGAAAAAATGGTAAGCCTTCGATAGGTTTCCTATTCACTCATTATCAAATTTAGCCACAAGGTCGCCATTCGCGACCTTTTTTCTACAGTGAAACTTTTTTTACAGTGAAAGTAATGATCAATAATACTGCTATTCAAGAGCTACTCGCTCCCATTAAACAATTCTTACATTGCGAAACGCCCGATGCTTGGATCAATGAGGCGAAGAAACCTGAAAACCTTAAGATCATCCTACTCGACCATTTGCTTTGCGAACTTAAAGCAGGCCAATCGGCTATGTATTTAATCCGTAAGTACGCGGTGGATAAAGAGAGTGCAAATACACTGTTAGAGTGGTTTAAACCTTATGAGGCTTTTGCTTACCGCAAAGAAGGTTCTCTTGAGAGCCTTAAAGGAAAAAGTAATATTTCAAAGGCAATTATGGCTAAAACTAACTCACCTTATAGCCAAGATCTTATTGATAAAATGGTTCTCCTTATTAAAGAAGAGCTACACCACTTCTATCAAGTTCTTGAAATAATGGATGAGAGAAATATTCCTTATGAAAACATTTCGGCTGGAAGATATGCCAAAGGGCTGTTGTCTAAAGTGACGACTCATGAACCAAATACGCTCGTCGATAAACTGATCATTGGTTCACTCATTGAAGCGCGATCTTGTGAACGATTTGCTAAACTTGCTCCGCATTTAGATGAGGATATGGCAAAGTTTTATATTTCTCTTTTACGCTCTGAAGCACGCCATTACCAAGATTACTTAACGTTGGCACAACAAATCTCACCTGTCGATATCTCGAAACGAGTGCAAGAGCTAGCTCAAGCAGAGGCTGAATTAATTTCGACACCTGATGATGATTTCAAGTTTCACAGTGGTGTGCCTATCTTAGAGTAAGCAAATTGAAACAGCTCAATTATCCGTTATTGCGAGTTGAGCTGTTTCATCTTATACATATTATCATCGGCATTCTTGATCAGTTGATTCACGCAAGACGTATTTTTCGGATAAAGGCTCACACCAACACTTACTGAAATTTTTGCGGCCGTTTCATCTGATATTTCAATTTCCTGCTCCATACAGCCAATGATATCTAACTTTAACTGTTCAATGACTTCTGGGTCTACAGAGTCCAGAATAATAGCAAACTCATCACCTCCCATACGAAACAGATCGGCATCAAATGGCTGAATTGCATTAGCGAACCTTTTAGATACCGTTCTTAATAAAATATCCCCGGCTTGATGACCATAAGTATCACTAATCAACTTAAATCCATTCAGATCCATGACAAACAGTGAAAAGTGCGATGTATTCTGAACTCGCTGTTTAAGGCGCTTGAAAAGTGACAACCGATTGTTTACCCCCGTTAATGAATCCGTCAGAGCGAGATTACGGTGGATAATGATCTCTTTCTTGAATAAGACAATAACGATAGCGATACAAAAACACAAAATGAAAACTAATAGAACTTGTACATTCGCGAGTTGGTTTCCTTTATCAATTTGCACCAAAAAGTCCGCGTTCTTTAATTGATAATTTTTGTTCAAGAATGTCACCAACTTCATGTATAAACTATTCAACCGAACATTATATTCATCCGCAGTGTTTTCATCATTTATATTGGATAGGTAACCATCAAGCACCTTATAGTCATTGTATAGCTGATCAAAAAACTGTTTATTTTTTGGTATGTTATAAAAATCTTGCGAATCAGAGCTAGTAACGATCAACTCAAGACGTGTCCAAGTGATGTCATACTGAACTTTGACTTCGTTAAGCACTTGTTTTGATGTCAAAGTGAAAGGAGATAAAACAGCCAGTTGAGAGAATTCTTTTTGAAGCTGTAGTAGATGCCAGGTTGCTTGATCTTTTCGAGAGTAATAATTACTGACCAAACCTTTAGTTGAGAATATAACCGTAATATTCATCAATAATAGCGCTAGTGATAGCCAAATTAAGACACGCTTTGTTCTCTGGACGTTCGTATTCTGTATAAATGGGTTATTATTCACACTCTTCAATCGATACCTCATTAATTTGCCAAATCATCTTATTATGGTATTCAGGTACGTTTAAATGCGGAAATTTATCCAAATCATAGAGCAACATAAACGGCCCTCGCTTACGAATAGAGATAGCATCACCATTAATTGAATAGGCGATGATTGGCTGATATTCAACTAAGTCATTAACTTCAATCGAAGCTCTAAACTCATTCAACGCTGAAAAATAGAGAATCTTTGGTTTCTGTGGTGCAAATAAAGCCGTTAGATCACTTACTTTAACACCGCTAAATTTAGCGGGTTCAGCATCCCAAGGCAGGTGAGTGGTGAATGAAGTAACAGGGAACTGATTCATTAACTCTTGTCGCGAAATAGTTGTCGAATGCTCACATGACAATGCCACCTTCAAACGATTGGCCAAAGCACTATTGACGTTCGCAAAGGTACAGAACAATAACCACACTACACTGATTCGTAGTTTCATTAGCATCCATTCTCAATTATTGGTTTGTAATTATATTTTTTTTTGATGAGTAATTGTCAACTTTTGCAGCATTTCAAAATACAGGTCAAAAAATTAAATCATTTCCAATGAAAAAGGTAAGTAGATATTACTTACCTTAATTCAAGGTGGGCTAAATTAAGCTAGCATTAATTTTCTGAAGAACTTCCGCAGGCTGTGCCGCCTGGGTGATTGGGCGTCCTATCACTAAATAATCCGATCCAGCTTGGATTGCATCATAAGGAGTCATGATTCTTTTCTGATCCCCAACATCAGCGCCTGCCGGGCGGATCCCGGGAGTCACCAATTTGAAGTTTGAGCCTAAATCACTCTTTAAGAGCGAAGCTTCTTGTGCTGAACAAACGACACCATCCAAACCTGAACGTTGAGTTAGACGAGCCAAGCGCATTACTTGCTCTTGAGGTGCAACATTTAAACCAATTCCAGCTAAGTCGCTCTGTTCCATACTGGTTAGAACGGTAACACCAATCAATAACGGGCGATCCTTCCCATATGGCTCAAGAATTTCGCGTGAAGCTGTCATCATACGCTCACCACCACTCGCATGAACATTCACCATCCATACCCCTAATTCTGCCGCAGCACGAACAGCTTTTGAACAAGTGTTTGGAATATCATGAAATTTTAAATCCAAGAATACCGAAAAACCACGTTTATGTAGCTCACGGACAAAATCAGGCCCAAAAAGAGTAAACATTTCTTTGCCAACTTTTAATCGACATGTCGTTGGATCAATTTTATCAATAAAACTCAGAGCATCAGTCTGTTTATCATAATCCAGTGCTACGATAACTTTTTGGTCGTTCATTTAATCTCCTAATAATTCTTGTCACTACTTTCTTAAACGTACAAAAATGCAGCCCGTAAGCTGCATTAAAAATAATATGTCTATTCACCATCCAAGCCACGAATTGGCTTGATCGTCCCCCATCCTTTACAAGAAG
This sequence comes from Vibrio genomosp. F6, assembly GCF_005146325.1. NCBI lineage: Bacteria > Pseudomonadati > Pseudomonadota > Gammaproteobacteria > Vibrionales > Vibrionaceae > Vibrio > Vibrio genomosp. F6. The sequence continues at coordinate 42,510 of NZ_SYUT01000011.1, forward strand.
GACAGTGCCAATACATTGAATGAGTAGAGAAACCACATTTACGGCATCGGTAATGTGGCTTTATTTTAAGTTGTTCCCCAACCATAGATTGCAAGGTTGTCAGGCTGTCTTTCGCCCTTCCCTCTTCAGCTTCAGCAATATGATAATCTATAAGGCGGTAAAAGCCCTTCATCGTTGGGTTTTTAACTAACTGTCGAGTCAGTAGCTCTTGTGCTGTTCCAATACTTTCATGATTCGCGACCAATTGTGCCAACATTAATTCCGCTGAAACGCCCGCCTTCTTATCAATACAAGCCCTTAGGAACTCAACCAATCCCTCTTCTTGTCCTAAGTGATGATAACAATCTGCCAGGGTAGGAAGCACTTCACTGATAAAATCAATGTCTTGGTTCAGCACCATTTCCATATACTTAATGGTTTGCTGATAGTCCTCTGATTCCAAATATAATTTGCCAAGTGAAATACTTGCTCGTGCACATTTAGGATCCTCGACCAACGCTTTTTTAAAATGCTGAATAGCTTTGTTCGTTTGCCCCTCACCCTGTTCCTGCATGGCAAGTTCACATAAGAAGTGTGCGATCTGAGATTTGACTCTTTTTCTACCCATTTTGACCAAAGCTGTCGCATAATGAATGGCTTTGCTCCACTCTTTGGTTTGTTGATAGATAGTAACAAGCTGCTGTAATGCGCTCTCTTTATGCTCAGGCTCTTCCACCAATTGCTCAAAGATTTTCTCGGCCCGATCTAAAAAACCAGAAACCATATAATCTTTTGCTAGTTGTTGAAGTGCTAGATTTTTTTGTTCTAACGTTAGGCCTGTACGAGAAATAAGGTTTTGGTGGATACGAATAGCGCGATCGACCTCACCACGCGAGCGAAATAGATTCCCTAGCGCTAGGTGCGTATCGATCGTATCGTCATCGACTTGAAGTAATTCGATAAAGTGATCTACTGCTTTATCTGATTGATCAGAAAGCAGCAAATTTAATCCCGTGACATATTGACGAGAGATTTGATGAGATTGGGTTTGCTTATCTTGCTGAGCACTACGGTTTCCCATATACCACCCGTAGGCAGCTGCAATCGGCAATAATAAGAAAAGTAACTCAAGCATTAATGGTCGCCTTTACGCAATAACTCAAGCTTTCGTTTCAACGACTGGGCTTGATGTTTTGAGTTTATTAAGTTGCTTCCTTAGACGACGAATTTGAAGTTGAGATTTTAAATGAAGGCTACCGAAAACCAACCAACCTAACCCAAAACCACTGACAAATATAACACCAAGCAGTGTTGATAAGTTAAAGCTGCCTTGCGCGACTAAGTAGTTGAAAATAACGACTTCTTGGTTTTGTGCTCCGAGGGCAAGTGCAATTAGGAAAAGGGCTATAACTGCAATTATTTTTATAATTTTCATACGTCTCCATCCTAAGGAAATTTGGCTGATACGATTATGCAGGAAAACAGGTCTGCAAACCATGGATATTAGCAATATTCTAGTTATAAAAAAGCGGTATACACTTAAGTATACCGCTTTTTTATAATTAGAATGGAGGCTTAAAGACCTAGATTTACACGTTCACGTAACTCTTTGCCTGGTTTGAAGTGTGGGACATATTTGCCTTCCAGCTCAACCTTTTCTCCAGTTTTAGGATTACGTCCTAGGCGGGGTTCTCGATAGTGCAGTGAGAAACTACCAAAACCACGGATCTCGATTCGATCACCACTTTCCAGAGTTGATGCCATATGTTCAAGAATATCTTTTACAGCATCTTCAATCTCTTTTGCAGATAAGTGTGTTTGCTCTGCGCAGAGTCTCTCAATCAATTCAGACTTAGTCATAGTTTCCCTCATTTCTTTTATTACTTTGATTGCTATATAAATATAAGACATATAAGCAATAAATGCAGGCACATATCGAAAAAAAAGGAGCCTTACGGCTCCTTCTTAAGCGATTGGATTATTCGCCTTTAGCAGCTTTGAATGCATCAGCCATAGCGTTACCGAAACCACCATCTTCTGGTTTGTTCAGTGTAGCCATTGCTTCTTGCTCTTCAGCTTCGTCTTTCGCTTTGATAGATAGGTTGATTACGCGGTTCTTACGGTCTACACCAGTGAACTTAGTTTCAACGCTGTCACCAACGCTTAAGATTAGAGACGCATCTTCGATACGGTCACGAGATACTTCAGAAGCACGGATGTAACCTTCAACGCCTTCTAGAAGCTCAATTGTAGCTCCTTTAGCGTCTACTGCAGTTACAGTACCAGTTACTAGAGTACCTTTCTTCGTGTCTGCAACGTATGCATTGAACGGGTCATTTTCCATTTGCTTAACGCCAAGAGAAATACGCTCACGTTCTGCATCAACTGCAAGTACAACAGCAGAGATTTCATCGCCTTTCTTGTAGTCGCGTACTGCGTCTTCACCAGCAACATTCCAAGAAATGTCAGATAGGTGAACAAGACCGTCGATGCCGCCGTCAAGACCGATGAAGATACCAAAGTCAGTGATAGACTTGATCTTACCAGTAACTTGGTCGCCTTTAGCTTGAGCTTCAGCGAATGACTGCCATGGGTTAGCTTTACACTGTTTCAGACCTAGAGAGATACGACGACGTTCTTCGTCGATATCAAGAACCATAACCTCAACTTCGTCGCCAACATTAACAACTTTAGAAGGGTGGATGTTCTTGTTAGTCCAATCCATTTCAGAAACGTGTACTAGACCTTCAACGCCTTCTTCGATTTCAACGAAGCAACCGTAGTCAGTCAGGTTAGTAACACGGCCAGAAAGTTTGTGACCTTCTGGGTAACGCTTAGCGATTGCTACCCATGGATCTTCGCCTAGTTGCTTAAGACCTAGTGAAACACGAGTGCGCTCACGATCGAACTTAAGAACTTTAACTAGGATTTCGTCACCAACGTTTACGATCTCAGATGGGTGCTTAACACGCTTCCACGCCATATCAGTGATATGTAGAAGACCGTCAACACCGCCAAGGTCAACGAATGCACCGTAGTCAGTAAGGTTCTTAACGATACCTTTAACTTCAGTACCTTCTTGTAGAGTTTCAAGAAGTTCGTCACGCTCAACACTGTTTTCAGATTCGATAACAGCACGACGAGAAACAACAACGTTGTTACGCTTCTGGTCTAGCTTGATTACTTTGAACTCTAGTTCTTTGTTTTCTAGGTGAGCAGTGTCACGAATAGGACGTACGTCAACAAGAGAGCCAGGAAGGAAAGCACGGATACCGTTTAGTTCAACAGTGAAACCGCCTTTAACTTTACCGTTGATGATACCAACAACAGTTTCAGCTTCTTCGTAAGCCTTCTCAAGAACGATCCAAGCTTCGTGGCGCTTAGCTTTCTCACGAGAAAGTTGAGTTTCACCGAAACCATCTTCAACAGCGTCAAGCGCTACGTCTACTTCAGCACCAACTTCAACTTCAAGTTCGCCAGCAGCGTTCTTGAATTGTTCAGCAGGGATTGCAGATTCAGACTTAAGGCCAGCATCAACAAGAACGTAACCGTTCTCGATAGCTACTACAGTACCTTTAACGATACTACCTTGTTGGAATTCAGTTTCATTTAGAAACTCTTCAAAGAGTTGAGCAAAAGATTCAGTCATTATTTGATCTTCAATAATTAAACGTCCATGGGTATCCTACCGCATGGGGTTGATAAATTCGCCGGTCATCATCCTTGCGACCAACGTTCTTTACTCACCCAGTATAGATTACTGTGTGAGTTTAGATTCAATATATTTCAATGCTTTTTCTACAACTTCGTCAATAGACATAGATGTTGAATCTAGCACGAGTGCGTCTTCAGCAGGGCGCAATGGGGCAACCGCACGGTTACGATCTCGATCATCACGCTCTTGTATTTCGCACAAAAGGTCGTCAAAGTTAACATCTAAGCCCTTAAGTTGCAACTGTTTAAGGCGTCTTTGAGCTCGTTCTTCCGCACTTGCATCCAAGAAAATTTTCGCTTCAGCACCCGTAAATACTACCGTGCCCATATCACGACCATCAGCAACTAAACCTGGAGAGGTGCTAAATGCACGTTGACGACGCAGTAATGCTTCTCTAACTCTTGGTAATGCAGCAACTTTAGATGCAGCCATACCTGTTTCTTCTTTACGAAGCTCACCAGAAACGTCTTCACCTTCAAGGATAACTTTAACTAAATCACCTTCAGCAATAAATTGCACGTCAAGGTGGGTCGCAAGAGGAACTAATGCATCCTCAGACTCTGTATCAACGCCATGGTGAATTGCAGCAAGAGCAAGGACTCGGTATATCGCGCCCGAATCAAGTAAATGAAAGCCTAGTTTATCTGCTAGCAACATACAAAGTGTGCCTTTACCTGCACCACTTGGTCCATCAACGGTAATAACCGGTGTATTTGAGGACATGTTTTACTCCACGTCTATTGTAGAAATTTTAATTGTTAGCCTCGATATTCATCATGGCTTTTATAGGCGACGTATTATAGTTTGAATCTAAACAATGAGCGAGACTCAAACAGAAAAATTTCGATCTTATTTAATACTTCACGCCACCAGCCTTAAGAATCTTTATAGATTGAATACCATCGTGCCTACTCTCGCCCTCCGGCACATAAAAAACGCCCACTCCAAGAATCAGAGTGAGCGTTGTCTAGATAAACTTAAATTCGTCTATACGATTGGACGTTGTCCACGGCTGATCCATTTCATCAAAACATGGTCAGCAGCTTCACCAGCAACACCGGCTAGTTTGGCTGATAGTTTTTTCTTTTGCACATAATGGATAGCAAGTACTGTTTTATCTTTACATGCGCTAACCACTAGATCATCAGACGTACTAATTTCATCCACTAAGCCTAGAGCTTTTGCTTGTGTACCAAACCAGTGTTCGCCAGTCGCCACTTTTTCTAGATCAAGATCAGGGCGGTGGTCACGTATGAAATCTTTAAATAAGCCGTGAGTCTCTTCTAACTCTTCTTTGAATTTGTCTCGTGCTTTATCACTGTTTTCACCAAACATAGTCAATGTGCGTTTGTATTCGCCAGCAGTAAGCTGTTCAAATTCAATATCGTGCTTTTTAAGCAATTTATTGAAATTAGGTAGCTGTGCAATAACGCCAATCGAACCGACAATCGCAAAAGGGGCAGAAACAATCTTATCAGCGATACACGCCATCATGTACCCACCACTTGCCGCCACTTTATCAACAGAAATCGTCAATGGTAATTTTGCCGCTTTTAAACGATCGAGTTGTGAAGAAGCTAAGCCGTATCCATGCACCATTCCTCCACCAGACTCTAGTCTCAGTAGTACTTCATCACCATCCCGAGCCACAGCGAGAATTGCGGTCACTTCTTCACGTAAAGAGGTCACCTCTTTTGCATCTATGCTGCCATTGAAGTCCAATACAAACAGGTGAGGTTCGCGCTTAGTATCAAGTTGCCCATCTTTCACGGCTTTTTTAATATCTTTATCACGAGACTTTGCTTTCTCTTTTTCTACTTTCTTCTCTGCTTTGTCTCTAGCTTTGATAAATGCCTCATCATGTAAATGATGTTCTAGCTGCTCAACAGTATCTTTATGTTGATCAGTAAGATTAGTGATTTCTAGTTCACCTTTAGCGGTTCCTGATTTTCCACTCACTGATTTCGCAATGACTAGAATAGCAATTATCGCTATTACTACGGTCGCAATCTTGGCCAAAAACAGGCCATAGTCCAACAAAAATTCCAATGTCATATCCCCTAATGTGTGAATTAGTGTATTGTAACCATCTTGTCACGATTACCAAGAACTTATACCAAATCAATTGATATTCTGTTCGTTTATACGTCAGCAACTATTTGGTGCATTTACTAAAAAGGATGAGCATAGTGGAATATTCAGTCTCACAAGATGCCTTAAAAGATAAAGTCATACTCGTTACAGGTGCGGGAGCTGGAATTGGCCGTCAAGCCGCTTTAAGTTTTGCTGAACATGGTGCAACCGTAATTTTATTGGGTCGAAATGTTAAAAACCTTGAATTTATCTACGATGAGATAGAAAAGGCAGGCTACGCTCAACCGGCCATCATTCCGCTAGATTTGAAAGGCGCGACTAAACAAAATTATCTCGATATGGCCGACACCATTGAAAGCCAATTTGGACGTTTAGATGGGTTATTGCATAACGCAGGCGTACTAGGGACATTAAGTCCATTTGATCAAATCGAAGAAGATACTTTTGATGATGTTATGCAGATCAATGTCAAAGCTGAGTTTTTAATGACTCAAGCTCTACTTCCTGTATTGAAAAAAGCGGAAGCAGCACGCGTTCTTTTCACCTCTTCAACGGTTGGACACTCAGGGCGTACTTTTTGGGGTAGCTATGCGATTTCAAAATTTGCAACAGAGGGGATGATGCAGATCCTTGCTGATGAACTAAGTGCGACAACTATTCGTGTCAATGCGATTAACCCAGGAGCAACGCAAACTCGTATGCGTGCGAAAGCTTACCCTGGCGAAGATGCTAATCAGCTAAAAACACCACTGGACATTATGCCTCATTACTTGCGACTAATGGATCCGGCAGAGACATCGATTAACGGCCAGTGCATCGACGCTCAGCCTAAATAGTCCGTAGTCCGTCATTTTTATCTATCAAATATAATAAAGGGAGCAATGAATGCTCCCTTTATTATAGATAAAATTTACACACTCATCCGCAATCGTTCTTGCGCAACCTCTACTAACAAATCGGGTTGGAACTTAGAAATAAAGCGGTTACAGCCGACCTTTTCGACCATCGCATCATTGAAGCTACCACTTAATGATGTATTCAGCGCGATGTACAGGTCTTTCATGCGAGGATCGGTTCGTACCTCATGAGTTAATTTATAACCATCCATCTCAGGCATTTCGGCATCGGTAAACATCATTAACAACTCTTTAGTGACGTCTTTCCCTTCATCACACCATCGCTTCAGCAGTGTTAACGCTTCAAGGCCATCGCAGCATTCGATAATATTAAAACCAAGAGGAGCAAGTGTCCCCTTGATTTGGTTACGAGCGGTCGATGAATCATCCACGATAAGAACGTTTTGCCCAACCATTAATGGTGCTAATTCATCATCTAACACCCCATCAGATATCGAGACATCGTAATCAATGATTTCAGCTAATACCTTCTCAACATCAATAATTTCAACAATTTTCGTCTGTTCTTCTTCTGATATATGGGTAATCGCGGTGAGGTAATTAGAGCGGCCTGTTGTTTTCGGTGGAGGCTGAATTTCTGTCCAAGCCGTGTTGACAATATTGCGAACTTCACCGACTAAGAACCCCTGAACCGATCGATTGTATTCCGTAATGATCAAATTCTGCTCATGCGGTTTTCCGTGGATCGGTGGGAAACCAATCGCCCCCCTTAAATCGATAACAGGTACAGATTCACCTCGCAGTGATGCAACCCCGGTAATATTGTGGTGAGCGCCGGGCAGTTTGGTCAACGGAGGCACTTTTAGAACCTCTTTAACTTTAAATACATTGATAGCAAATAACTGCCTACTATTAAGACAAAATAGTAAAAGTTCTAAGCGATTCTCACCAACCAAATTTGTTCTTTGGTCAACTGAATTCAAAACTCCGGACATATAACTTCCCAGTAATTACTTATGTTACATCGTGTTTAGTTACCATAGCTTATTTAAGAATGCTTAGGCAAAGCCACGTAGCCAAAGTGCTACGTAGCTGACAAGTTCAACATTAACTTGATGACAATGTAAGCGAAGGGTTATCCCTCTACGACTTTCATTAATAATAAACCATCGTAAAGAGCCTGCTTAATTAATGCAGCACCTGGCATGGTTGCTTGCTTGTAAAAACGAGATTCGACTAACTCTAAATCTTGGTGGTAAACAGGCAAACTTTGTTCTTCAATACAGGTCTGTATTGCTGGGTATAGTACACTCTTTGCCTGATTTATCACTCCCCCTATCAATATTTTTTCGGGGTTGAACAAATTGATAACTATCGCAATGGCAGAACCAAGGTATTTTCCAAGTTTCTCAATAACATCAACCGCTAACGGGTCGCCATCCGCCGCTGCAGAACAGATGCATTCAATCGTCATTTGCTCACGCTGAGATAATATGGACTCTTCCCCATTCGCGATTCTGAATGCGACTTCTTCACGTATTGCTTTAGAACTCGCCACCGTTTCTAAACAGCCGCGATTTCCGCAATGGCAACGCTTACCATTAGGATCAATTTGAATATGCCCTAATTCACCAATGTTGCCATGTCTACCTTCAAGTACACGGCCGTCTAAAATGATCCCTGCGCCTAAACCGTGGTGAATAGAAATCAAAACTGAATTATCGTTCTCTTGAGAGTGACCAAACAGCTTTTCAGCCAACGCCCAAGCCCTTGTATCGTTAGCTACAAAAACGGGTAACCCTGTGGCTTTGTATATTTCAGGCCCTAACGCAAGGTTCTCCACGTTATAGTGTGGCATCTGCAACACTATCCCTTGCTCAGCGTTTACCAAACCAGGCAGAGTGATTGCGATACTCGTAACACGATCCAGTTGTTCTGAATAGGTTTGGAAGAATTCATCAATTTCATGCAACAGTCTTGCAAGTACGTCGTCTTGGTCAATCTCATGAATATCGATTTTGGTATCAATGAGGACATCACCACCTAACTCATGCAGTGCAATCGTCAGATAACCTCGTCCTAGACGCATCGATAAAAACTGCCAGCCTTCATTATTTGTTTGTAAGCCAACGGCAGGACGGCCTCTTGAAATCGCTTCTTGAACCGTTGTTTCATGGATCAGGTGAGCTTCAATCAACTCACGAGTGATCTTAGTTATACTCGCAGGTGCCAATGCGCTTTGCTTTGACAAATCGATACGAGAAATGGGACCTTTAAGGTCTATTAATTTATATACACGACCAGCATTGACCTGTTTGATATGATCAATATGGCCCGGTTGAGCCATGTACATTTTGTGCTCCAAAAATAACAACCTGCCAATTTTTTTACTTTGCGAAGTAATTGTGAAGTCATTTGGTATATTGTCGTGACAGCCATCACGGATATACATGAATCTTTGGGTTTTCAATCAAATATTGAACGGTTATTTACCCTACAAAACATGAACACCTCACTTTTTTTTCACTAAGAAAAAACCCAGTTCACACTTCTAAAGTCGCACTAAATGTAATCAATTAATTTTTAAATCATAATTATTTAAATTGCTTATACTTAACGATGTTGCTCAAACTCGTCGCGTTACCATTAGGAGAAAATAATGACTTCTAAACCAAGAAGAACAAAAATAGTCACCACTCTTGGCCCTTCTACCGATAAAGACAATAACCTCGAAGAAATCATCAAAGCAGGTGCCAACATGGTGAGAATGAACTTCTCTCACGGCACAGCTCAAGATCACATTGACCGAGCAAATAAAGTTCGTGCCATTGCTGCAAAACTCGGAACTCACATTGCTATTCTCGGCGATTTACAAGGTCCAAAAATTCGAGTTTCTACGTTTAAAGATGGAAAAATCGCCCTAGAGATCGGGGACAAATTCACACTAGATAGCGATTTAGGACTAGGCGAAGGCAACCAAAATGCCGTTGGCCTAGACTACAAAGAACTGCCCAATGATGTCGACACTGGCGATATACTGCTGCTGGATGATGGCCGAGTTCAACTAAAAGTAACAGCCGTTGAAGGCAATAAAGTGCATACCGTGGTTACGATTGGTGGACCTCTATCAAACAACAAAGGGATTAATAAAAAAGGAGGAGGCCTGTCAGCAGAAGCGTTAACGGAAAAAGATAAGCGAGATATCATTACCGCAGCTGAAATCAAAGTCGATTACCTCGCTATCTCATTTCCTCGTAATGGCGAAGATATGAATTATGCACGTCGATTGGCACGGGATGCCGGTTTAGAAGCTCACCTAGTCGCAAAAGTAGAACGTGCCGAAACCGTCGCAAGCCAAGAGAGCATTGATGACATCATTATGGCTTCAGATGTTGTTATGGTCGCAAGGGGGGATTTAGGGGTTGAAATTGGCGATCCGGAACTCGTAGGGGTACAAAAACAACTCATACAGCGAGCAAGAAGCTTAAATCGCACGGTAATTACGGCCACCCAAATGATGGAATCGATGATCAGCGCTCCTATGCCGACTCGTGCAGAAGTTATGGATGTGGCTAATGCGGTTTTAGATGGTACAGATGCCGTTATGCTTTCTGGTGAAACCGCGGCAGGGCTATATCCGGTAGAAACCGTGAAGTCTATGGCTGAAGTGTGCGTCGGTGCAGAAAAAATGGCCGTGGTTAAACGCTCAAATTACCGTATTGATAAAACCTTTGTGACCGCTGAAGAGACCATTTCAATGGCAACCATCTATGCCGCCAACCATATGGAAGGCATTAAAGCGATGGTCACGATGACTGAATCAGGGCGAACTGCGCTTATGATGTCACGACTCAGTTCCGGGTTACCTCTTTTTGCACTTTCACGAAATGAGGGCACCTTAAACCGTTGCGCTTTATATCGTGGTGTAACTCCGCTCTACTTTGATACCAATGTTGAGGCTGGATTTGATGTTGCGATGGCGGCATTACAATCACTCAAAGAGCAAAAGTTACTGAAATTTGGTGACTTAGTGATTATTACTCAAGGTGATATTATGGATGTCGCAGGTTCAACGAATTGCATGAGAATTTTACCTGTAATGTAAACTGAACTTCCCATCTATATTAAAGAGCCCAGAATAGACACTCAAAATCTGGGCTCATTTCTGAATAGATTCATTGAGATAAGTACCTTGCTGAATTGCAGTGTATTGTTCTACAAATCGATAACCCGCATCGACGCCCATTTGGTAGTCAAACAACAAATCTTCTGGCTTACTCATTAAAGAACTTGAGCGAAGTGATTCCGCTGGAGCAATTTGAATAACAAAAGCGTCATCAGGAGGCGCATTTAAAAAATCTTGTGTTAAAGAGTAAGTTTGATAATGAACCATTAGCATATCAGCCAAACCAGAATCAAATTTATCGCCGACCAAATGACTTAAGCGATATATATCATCAGCGCCAAATAGCCACCGACCACCATTCAATAAATCCAAATGACGGTGATCTCTCTTTTGTGCCTTAGAGCGCGATATCTGCTGTTGGAAAAAACTTCCCCAATCAGACCGCCATTGATCCATTCTTGACTGCCACTGCTCTTGGATAGTGTCAAAAGAGTCACGAAACCACTCTATTTCAGTCGAAGAGACACTCTTACTCTGCTCTTCATCATCGATAGCCTTACGAGCGGCATCGACAGCCTCAGTCCGTATAACCACCAGATTACGAGCCTCTTTTCTCCACGCCTCTTGAACAGGAATTGAAGCTGATACCCCACCGTCGATATAGTGTTTGCTATCAATAATGATCTCTTTGGTGTAAAGCCTAGGGATTGCGCATGTGGCGATCATCACTTGATACCAATTGTCCGTCAGTAGAGGTAAGTAAGCATCTGACAAATTTTTTTCGTCGGTCACAGCAGCGTAAGCTTTTCTCTGAGCGAGCACTCTTCGCCCCATATCGACATCCAATTTATACGGATACTCAGAGATGCGATCAAGCGCCCATTCCATATCCATTGGCTGCTTGCTTCGTATATAACTAAAGAGATTAAAGAAATTGGGGTCGGTGGTTAAATCCATAATGAAGGATTTTCCGAGGCCGTGTTGACGACACAGATAAGCACAAAGATTGAGAGCACCAGCCGATGTGCCATAAAATTCGTCAAATTCATCGAAATTAGAGAGAAGAAGCGCATCAATAACGCCAGAGGTGAAAATGCCTCGTTGCCCACCACCTTGGGCAACGAGCGTTGTTTTACCCGATATGTATTTCGAGAGTTGAACAGCGTCAATTCGCGAATCTACATTAGTTATGATTCCACTATTTTTTTTCATTCGTACCTTTCTATTTCACCCATCAACGGCCTCAACTCAATATTGCAACCATTCCAAAGGCGATTAAAATTGAATAGATAGCAGCCGTAATAAATAGAGCACTTTTTAGATCTTGTTCCATAACCTTCTCCTTATATTATAAGAAAGTAATAACAGCTGTGTGAAGTATGTTCAAGAAATCAACAAATTATGCGTAAACTTATGCCATTGCTATCACAATAAAGCCTCATCGAATAAGGATTGTATTATGACGAGATTTCACATCACCTCTTTGCTTTATTTACTCATGGTCGCACCTTTTACTTCATCTGCCGCAGAGCTTTTCATTACTCCTATGGTTGGCTATACCCTTGGTGGTGGTGTTGAAGATGAGTCAGACAATAATTATGATCTTTCGGGGGCGGTAAACTACAGTGTTGCCCTAGAGACACCGCTGGATCAGGGGCGAATCGGGCTCTTTTACTCAAATCAATCATCCGAACTTGATGACATAAAGTTGACATCTTCTGTCCAGTACCTCCACTTTCAAAGCAGTATTTATTACCCTGCAACCAACAATATTTCAGGCTATCTCGGCCTCGGCATTGGCGGATCTTATGTTGATGTCGATTGGGTCAAAGATAAATATGGTTTTTCCGCAAGCCTATTTGGAGGCGTCGAATATCAACTCAGCAGCAATGTAGCTCTGACCAGTCAAGTCCGCTGGCTAGGGACCGTTGTGGATAATGAAACTTCAGGACAATGCACTCTTCCGACCACTGGGAACTCTTGTACTATTCGCTTTAAAACCGATTGGATGAATCAATTCCAGACTAATGTGGGGCTCAGAATCTCTTTTTAGCTTAAAAATGATCAGTTCAAGAATTTGGTATTTATAGGGTCGTAATCGGTGGTATTAACTGAGAGGTGTACAAATTTCAGTCATACGCTCTATTTAATTTTTAAGTCTTTTATCCTACTCTCTCAATAAATACCCGAACAATCACACTGAACCAAGGCATTCACCACTGCTCATTCACTAAAAAACAAGTGAATTAACAATATATCAACCAACAGACCCTCATTAAATAACATCTACATTCTATTGCCTTAACCAAATTTAATCGGTAGTCTCAATGACATGCGTAGCTGATAGTTTCAGTTTTCGCAAACACACATCGTATAATTAAGAACAATATTCTGAGTTCTCTCTAAGCAAACAACATATATAACTACATTTTTGCTAAATCATGGAAGATAGAGCAATCATTCAATAGATTTCCTCTATTGGACTTTCTTCCACTATCTAGCACCAAGCTAAGAGAGAAGCTTCATACCTCAGGGAGTTGAAAAGGAGTAATTTATGAAGCGAGAACAGTGGGGATCCCGTGCAGGATTTATCCTAGCAGCAGTCGGATCTGCGATCGGTCTTGGAAACATTTGGCGTTTTCCTTACATGGCCTATGAGAATGGTGGTGGTGCCTTTTTTATCCCTTACCTTTTTGCCATGCTCACCGCAGGTATCCCTTTCATGATCCTAGAGTTTAGTATGGGTCAGAAGTACCGTGGTTCAGCACCAACCACCTTAGCAAAAATCAATTCAAAGTTTGAATGGCTTGGTTGGTTCCAAGTTGGCGTAGCTGCCGTTATTGCGGTTTATTATGTGGCGGTTATTGGTTGGGCTATCTCTTACTTTGGTATGTCGTTTACTCAAAGTTGGGGAGCGGACACGAACGCTTTCTTCTTCAGTGAATACCTTGCTCTTGGTGATAACACTCCAACAAGCTTAGGTAGCATTCAATGGAGTATCGCGGCTTCGATGCTTATAGCCTGGGCAATCACTTACGCTGCCATTGTTGGTGGTGTAAAAGCTGGTATTGAACGCGCTGCAAAAATTATGATGCCAATTTTGTTCATCATGGTTGTTTTGTTAATTGCACGCATGATTTTCTTACCTGGTGCTCTAAACGGTGTGAACTACCTGTTTGAACCCGATTTCAGCAAAATTTGGGATGTTAAAGTTTGGGCTGCTGCTTATGGTCAAATCTTCTTCACCCTAAGTATTGGTTTTGCCATTATGCTTGCTTACTCTAGCTACCTGCCAGAGAAATCAGACATCACAAACAACGCGTTCATGACGGTGTTGATTAACTGTGGCTTCTCTATCCTTGCTGGTATCATGATTTTCTCTGTACTAGGTTATATGGCTCAAGAACAGGGCAAACCACTAACAGAAGTGGTAAGCGCGGGCGTAGGGCTTGCATTTGTAACGCTTCCGGCTGCAATTAACTTGTTGCCTGCTCCTTACATTCTGGGGCCGCTATTCTTCTTTGCTTTGGTTGTGGCTGGTCTTAGTTCACATATCTCAATCATGGAAGCGGTCACCTCAGCGGTAATTGATAAGCTGAACTGGAGCCGTAAGAAAGCGGCCAATATTGTCATTGGTTCTGGATTTGTTATTTCAATGGCATTTGCAACCAACGGTGGCCTACTGCTTCTTGATTTAGTAGACCATTTTGCAAACAACGTTGGTATCGTAGTGAGTTGCCTAGTTGAAATCGTACTCATGACTTGGTTATTGAAAATTGCAGATGTACGCGAATACGTAAATAAAATCTCTGACTTCACAATCGGTACTTGGTTTGATGTGTGTCTACGCTTCATCACTCCTGTTATTTTAGCCATTATCGTTGCTACTAAACTGCAAGCATTACTGACAGATGGTTACGCAGGCTACGACTTAACACTTGGTTGGGTAATGATTGGTCTATTGCTCGCTGTCGGCGTGGTAATTAACGTAACTAGCCGCAAGGAGGCTTAATTATGACTACTAGTGCAATTATTATGATGGTTCTTGGTCTTGGCATTACTTGGGGTGGCGCTGCTATCTGCATCAAGAAAGCGATGGACAAGAAGTAACTTAACATTCATTTCTGAATGACAAAATGCCGATAGTTTTCTATCGGCATTTTTACATCTGAACATTAATCGTGATAAGTCTTTCAATAGAGCAAGTCCAACACGACTAGACCTACCTCTCTATACTCAGCCTACCCCACAGAACTCACAATTATGACCAATAATGATTGGATGACATCTTAAGACCCCAACTCCACCATAAATTACACTCCAACCGATACCAATACCATGACGTGCCTTTAACAATAACATCATCATAAGTCCTTCTAATACATCGAATGCAACGACTAGAACCGTGCACGAATAACTAAGGTCCATTGACCTTTCGATCTGGTTTTATGCAGTTTGTGGGGGCTCTATATAAGACAGAGGCTTTGAAATATCGTTACCCTGCCAGATAAACCACACACGCTGCCCGAAAGGTTCGGTGAAAGGTCAGCAGACCCTAATGTATGGACTCATGGCTGAAGAGAAGCGCATAGAACCAGTAAAGTAGACAAGTGCATTAAGAGTTTCATTTATGTCGCAGGAAGGAGGTCACACAAGTACACATCGATGGTGAAGCCAAAGTCGGTAGCAATGCACAAAGAAGTGAAGACTTTTTAATTAGGAGTAACGTTTAAAAACGAGCGACAGCCCCACTTTTTTCAAGATCAAAAAAAGGAGACCGTAGCCTCCTTTTTATTTCATTCAGATTAATGATTACGCGTTGTTGCGAATCCATTCATCCATTTCAGTCTTAAGGTTGTCTGATTTAGTACCGAAGATAGCTTGAACACCACCAGATACAACAACAACACCAGCAGCACCAAGCTGTTTCAGTTTGTCTTGGTTAACTGCATCTGTTTCAGCAACAGAAACACGTAGACGAGTGATACAAGCATCTAGGTTAGTGATGTTTGCTTTACCGCCAAATGCTGCAACTAATTCACCCGCTAATTCAGAACCAGTAGCTGCAGAAGCAGTGTCTTCACTTTCGTCTTCACGGCCAGGAGTTTTAAGGTCCATAGCTTTGATTACTGCACGGAATACTACGTAGTAGATTACAGCGTATACAAGACCAAGACCAACTAGAAGTAACATGTTCTCAGCACGAGGAGATTGAACAATAAAGTCAATGAAACCGTTAGAGAATGTGTGACCGTGTACAACACCTAAAGAGTTAGTTAGTACGTAAGCTAGACCAGAAAGTACCGCGTGAATTCCGTATAGTACTGGAGCAATGAATAGGAAAGAGAATTCAATTGGTTCAGTAATACCTGTTAGGAAAGAAGTTAGAGCGGCAGAAGCCATGATGCCCATTACTTTGGCACGGTTTTCAGGTTTAGCTGAATGCGCGATAGCGATAGCAGCAGCAGGAAGACCGAACATTTTGAATAGGTAACCACCCGCTAGTTGACCGAAACCGTTACCAGCAGCGCGAGATGCGTCATCTGCAGTAAGGAAACAAGTCATGATACCGTTTACAGTTTCGCCAGCGTTATTTGTACATTGACCCGCTTCGTAGAAGAAAGGTACGTTCCAAATGTGGTGAAGACCGAATGGGATCAGAGAACGCTCAACAATACCGTAGATACCAAATGCAGTAACTGGGTTCTGGTTAGCTGCCCAATCAGAGAATGCTGCGATTGCAGAACCCACTGGTGGCCAAATAACAGAAAGGATTAGACCAAGAGCAATAGAGATAAAACCAGTTACGATTGGCACTGCACGCTTACCAGCGAAGAAGCCAAGGTATTCAGGAAGCTGAATCTTGAAGAAGCGGTTAAATGCCCAACCAGCTACACCACCCGCTAAGATACCACCTAGAACACCAGTATCGATTTTATCTACGCCAACTACAGTAGCCATTACTGCTAGTGTCGCTGTCATGATACCGTAACCAACGATAGCAGAAAGACCTGCAACACCGTCGTTATTTGTAAAGCCAAGTGCAACACCTACTGCGAATAGCAGCGGCATTTGGCCAAAGACTGAACCACCAGCTTGTTCCATTAAGTGAGAAACCACTTCTGGAAGGAAACTAAAGTTTGCAGCACCAACACCAAGTAAAATACCTGCAACCGGAAGAACTGATACTGGTAGCATCAGAGCCTTACCGACTTTTTGCAGGTTGGCAAAAAGATTCTTAAACATTTTTATGCTCCTGATAAAATTTATAAGTTTTTTATGGGTCCTAACGGCACACCCCCGCAGCCTAAATGTTAGCACCCATTGAAAATGTAACCATGTGTTCCGTTATATTTTTCGCCTCTAAATATATATTGTTGCACCCCTATATATCTAGTTACTTACGAAATTTAGTTTCAAAACCCATTATAGATCACAGTGCAAAACCCACTCTGCAATGCTTTACAGGTAACTTAAATCATTGTTATTAATCAACTTTACAATCAACAAGGTTTATTTTACTGCGTAAATAAAATATTGGCAGTTGTTATTTTATGTAACAAATTTACATTTTGACTTATTTGACATCTCGGCTTCAACAAAATCCGTAAACATTAGCAAACACAGCATAGAATAAGATAAAAACAATAAAAAAGGAGCTTTCGCTCCTTTTTACAGCCCAATTTGATTTTTCATCGCAAAAAAAGATCGTGGTAGTTTTTGGTGGTTTTTTCAGCAACTGAGGATAACGACGCCCCTTTTAACTGTGCAATATAGGATGCAACTTCCACAACATACGCTGGTTGATTCTCTTTTCCACGATGCGGAACTGGAGCTAAGTAGGGAGAATCCGTTTCAATAAGCAGCCTTTCTAACGACAATGCCGCCACCACTTCTTTCAACTCTTTGGCTTGTCTGAACGTCACTATTCCCGAAATTGATATATAGAAGCCAAGCTCCATAGCAGATTCAGCAAACTTTAAATCTTCAGTAAAGCAGTGGATCACACCACCACATTTATCTGCGCCGCCATTTTTCAAAATCGATAAAGTATCTTCACGCGCATTGCGAGTATGAATAATAAGTGGCTTGTTCACCTCAACGGCTAATTCAACCTGCTGCTCAAATCGTAATTTCTGCAACTCCGCAGTCTCTGGTTGATAATGATAATCTAGACCAGTTTCACCAATCGCAACCACTTTGGGATGTTTGGCGTATTCATATAACTTGTCGAGTGAGAAGTCACTTTTGACATCGAGTGGATGAACACCACAAGAGGCATGAACTTGCTCATATGGGGCAATCATCTCAAGCATTTTAGGAAAAGAGTCTAAAGTTACCCCTACCGATAGCAGTGACTCCACTTTAGCTTGCTTAGCTTTGTTAATTACGTCTTCAATTCCATTGTGTAAATCAGTGTAATCAAGCTTATCTAGGTGGCAGTGTGAATCTACGAACATGATGCCTCTTGCAATTTCAGTAACCAATTAATAACCATCAACTCTGTGTTTAAACCCGTATGGTTTGAAAGCTGATCCATTAAATCTTTTAATAAGTGTGACAACTGGTAGCTTGCTTCATAAGTTAATAATTTGGCTAATGCATCGCTCCCAGGAAGCAAATCACGACTATTTATACCAAAGTGAGCTTTTTGAGTATCACTGAGCAAATACCAGATCCAGCTCAACTTCGTCAACGTGTCACTTTCCAGTGCTGACCACAACTCATAAACATCCGTAGATTTTCCGTCGATAAAAGTAATAAACGCGGACTCAACACCACGATAGCTTTCAACGCCATTCTCATTGACAAATTCTAGAGTTTTAAGAGGAGCATGATGATTCAAACTTGCTACATAGCTTGGAATTTCATTGCTAGTTTGTTGGCCAACCCAATCCGTCAGGTCTGCAGATGAAGGTAAAACAATTTGCATTTGCTGGCAGCGACTAATGATGGTGGGTAAAAGCTTATGAGCGTTCTCTGTCACCAACAAAAAAACGCAATTATCTGCTGGCTCTTCTAGTGTTTTAAGTAGAGCATTAGACGCCGATTCGTTCATGGCTTCCGCTGGCGTCACGATGATCAATCGAGTTCCATTTAACTGTGATGACTGCTGAGCAATATGATTACATTGTCGGATCTGATCAACCGTGATTGATTTACCTTCCTTCTCTGGTTTTATCCAGTGTAGATCCGGATGGCTACCCGACTTTATCAGTTCGCAACTATGACAAAATCCGCACGCCTCACTAGCATAATTAGAGCACATCAGCGCTGCGCTAAAGTGCTCTAATAACTGTAAGATCCCCACGCCGTTACTCGCAGAAATCAGCATTGAACCAGATAAACGCTGGTTGTCTAACTTATCTTTTAACTGTTCCCATGTTGGTTGCAACCATGGATAGAGTGTACTCATAAGTGAACCTACTGAGCCTTAAGCCATGTAATTAAAGTCGCTTTAATATCTTTAGCAACATTAGCAATCTCTTGCTCAGCATTAATGACAAAAACAGAATCATCAGAAGCCGCTATTTCTAAATAACGCTCTCTTGTGCGGTCAAAAAAACTAATATCCATTTTCTCAATACGATCGAGCTCTCCGCGGCCTCTTGCGCGTTCAAGACCAACGCGAGGATCAAGGTCAAGATATAGAGTCAAATCAGGCTTAAATCCTTTTAAGGTTGTCTCTCTGAGGTTTTCCATCGTCGCTCTTGCTATTTGACGACCACCACCTTGATAAGCTTGAGATGACATATCATGGCGATCACCTACCACCCAACTTCCGGCATTTAGAGCAGGCTTGATGACATTTTCCACTAGTTGAACTCGAGCAGCGTACATAAGCAATAACTCAGTCATGTCTTGAAGCACTTCGCCTTCATGCTCCTCTTTCACTAATGAGCGCATTTTCTCGGCTAAAACCGTACCGCCAGGCTCTCGTGTATTAACAATTTGTTCGACACCAAACTGATTGAGCGTGTCTAAAATTGCGTTAATTGCGGTGCTTTTCCCCGCCCCTTCGAGCCCTTCGACTACAATAAATTTTGTTTGATTCATTTATTCTTTCTTAATTGTTTTAGGTACGCTCTAACCGCACGATTATGTTCAGCTAGGGTTTTAGAAAATACATGGCCGCCAGTTCCACTAGCAACAAAGTAGAGATATTTTCCTTTTTCAGGATTCAATGCTGCCTTAATTGATGCCTCGCCGGCCATAGCGATTGGTGTTGGTGGCAAACCGTTAATTACGTAAGTGTTATAAGCAGTACGAGCTCGTAAATCCTTTTTACGAATATTGCCTTTGTAGTTGTCACCCATCCCATAAATAACCGTAGGATCCGTCTGCAAACGCATGCGTTTATTCAATCGATTGATAAACACAGAAGCGACTCTTTCACGCTCAGAAGCAACCGCTGTCTCTTTTTCAATGATTGAAGCGAGGATTAAAGCCTCATAATCACTTTTCAAAGGTAGCTTATCCTGACGTGATGACCAGTGCAGGTCCAATACTTGCTTTAAGTTTGCATGTGCTCGCTTCAATATATCGAAATCCGACGTTCCTAAAGTGTAATAATAGGTTTCAGCTAAAAATAGGCCTTCTAACTTATCTCTATCTATCCCTAACTTTTGGGCAATTTCGGTTTCAGATAAAGCCGCTAGACTGTGATCCAAATACTTCGCTTGTTTAAATTGCTCTAACCATTCACTGAATCGGCTACCTTCCACAAAAGTAATCGAAAATTGGTGCTCTTTTCCTTCAACGAGAAACGCTAACACTTCTCGCAGTGATTGTTCAGGCTCAATCAAAAAAGTACCCGCTTTAATGTGAGTCAGCTCAGGATGTAATCGGCGTACTAATTTTGATGTTGGGTTACTTACAATCCAGCTATCCGTAACAAATTGATTCAGGACACGATTAAAGCTCATGCCTGGTTTTATGGTTACAATTTCCTCATCTTGGATCTGAACAGGTTGATCGAGAAATTGTTGAATTTGCGATGTGGTATAAAAAAAAGCGCCTGCCGCCAATACCGCTAGTACTGTAAGCAAGAGTAGTAACTTCTTAATCACGAGTTAATCGTCTCCTGAAATATTGTTGTCATTGTTCCTATCGAATAAGCCCTGTGCTGATCCGAAGAAAAATTTATTTGAGTAACAGGGACGACACCTAAAATAGAGTTGGTAATAAAAATTTCATCAGCGTCGTAAAGCCTAGTAAGCTCAAAGTGTCCTATTTTTGTCTCAATCTCATTTCGTTTTGCGGATTCAAGTATTTGTTCACGAATCACACCCGCGACACCGCAGTTAACAAGACTCGGGGAATATAACACATTGTCTTTCGCCCAAAATAGATTCGCCATTGTTGTCTCGATAACATAGCCATTGATGTCCATCGCAACGCCATCCACAAATCCACGTTGCTCAGCTTCAGACTTCATTAAGATCTGCTCAAGTCGATTATTATGCTTGTGGCCGGCTAAATACGGATTTAAGCCTAAGCGGTGTTCACAAATGGTTAGGGCTATTCCGCTCTGTGAAAATAGCTCATATGACTCAGGAAAGCTGAAATCACTGATCGTTACCGTAATTGGTGAAATATTGTTAGGGCTATACCCTCTCCCACCTTGACCACGACTGATGTGCAACTTAAGCCCCGCTTTGGACACTTTTTGGCTTGCCTGCTCTAACCAGGTAAAAATGAGCTCCCAATCGGGCCTAGGAATCTGCAAAGCATCAAGGCTCCGATTCATCCTCTGAATATGCTTCGGCCAATATTGAATCTCGCCGTTTAGCGTGAGCATTGTGGTAAAGCAACCATCTCCGTATTGAAAAGATCGATCACTTAAAGAGATTGTGTCACTTGGTTGTCCATTCACCCAGTACATTTTTGCTATCCCACAAACAAAGAAACGGCTCAATGCTAAGCATCAAGCCGTTCGAAAACAAGTCTAAATGTGACCTATTGGGTTAACTTAAATCTTTTTGAAGATTAAGCAACCATTTGTACCACCAAATCCAAACGAATTACACGCAGCATAAGTAAGATCTGCTTTACGTGCCGTATGTGGAACAAGATCAATACCTAAGTCATCTTCAGGATTATCTAGGTTGATTGTTGGCGGAACAATTTGGTCAACAAGAGTTAACGCTGTAATAATTGCTTCTACAGAGCCTGCCGCACCCAATAGGTGGCCAGTCATCGATTTAGTAGAAGAGACTAATACTTGCTTACTTCCTGCTTCACCAAGTGCTCGTTTGATGCCTTTAACTTCTGCAACATCACCCGCTGGTGTTGATGTACCATGAGCATTGACGTAGCCAATTTGCTCACCCGTAACATCGGCATCACGCATGGCAGCTTCCATCGCAAGTGCACCACCAGAGCCGTCTTCACTTGGAGACGTCATGTGATAAGCATCACCAGACATACCAAAGCCAACGATTTCACAGTAGATTTTAGCACCACGAGCTTTTGCGTGTTCGTACTCTTCAACAACCATCACGCCAGCACCATCACCGAGAACAAAACCATCACGATCTTTATCCCATGGGCGAGACGCTTTTTGCGGTTCGTCATTACGAGTAGAGAGCGCTTTTGCTGCTGCAAAGCCGCCCATACCAAGAGGCGTTGATGCTTTTTCAGCACCACCAGCTAGCATGGCATCCGCATCACCATAAGCGATCATACGTGCTGCATGGCCGATATTGTGTAAGCCTGTTGTACAAGCTGTTGAGATTGCAATGTTCGGACCACGTAAACCTTTCATGATAGACAGGTGACCTGCAATCATATTTACGATGGTTGAAGGCACGAAGAAAGGACTGATTTTACGAGGACCTTTTTCCGAAAGCACTTTATGGCCTGCTTCAATTAAACCTAAACCACCAATACCTGAACCGATAGCTACACCAACTCTTGGTGCATTCTCTTCAGTAATGGTTAGGCCTGAATCACTAAAGGCTTGGATTCCTGCTGCGATGCCGTATTGGATAAACAAATCCATTTTACGTGCATCTTTTTTAGACATGTACTCTTCGCAGTTAAAGTCTTTGACTAGACCTGCAAAACGAGTTGAGAAATTGGTGGCATCAAAATGATCGATATTATCGATTCCACTTTGACCAGCTAGCAGGGCTTTCCAAGATGATTCTACAGTGTTGCCTACCGGTGACAACATACCCATGCCAGTGACAACTACACGACGCTTGGACACGATTTTACTCTCCGGGAATTGATGAAAGGGTTCTATATGAGGGATAGAAGGCTTTAGAAAAAACACAGGCGGTCTAGATGACCGCCTGGGAGAGAATCTTACTGAGCGCTGGTCACGTAGTCGATAGCAGCTTGAACAGTAGTGATTTTCTCAGCTTCTTCGTCTGGAATCTCAGTGTCAAATTCTTCTTCTAGAGCCATTACTAGCTCAACTGTGTCTAGAGAATCAGCACCTAGATCGTCAACAAATGAAGCTTCGTTTTTAACTTCTGCTTCGTCAACACCTAGCTGTTCGATGATAATTTTTTTTACGCGTTCTTCGAGGTTGCTCATTTTTCTTTTCCTTTACAGAGTTCGCTTTATGCGATGTTTTCCGTAGTTTATTCAAAACTTTAAAAGTTGCAAGGAAGACCTTGCTGGTCAAACCACAATTTACGCGATTTTAACCGAAAATACATACATTTTTGACCTAAATCATGCATAAATTTTATGCAACGACTTAAACCATGTACATTCCACCATTAACGTGAAGTGTTTCTCCAGTGATGTATGCTGCCGCTGGAGATGCTAAGAATACTACAGCTTCCGCAATTTCACGAGGATCACCTAAACGACCTGCTGGTACATTTGCTAGTGTAGCAGCACGTTGCTCATCATTCAGCGCTTTTGTCATATCTGTTTCAATAAAACCGGGTGCAACGGTATTTACTGTTACACCGCGTGAAGCAACTTCACGAGCCATAGACTTAGTAAAACCAATTACACCAGCTTTTGCAGCGGCATAGTTTGTTTGACCAGCGTTACCCATGGTACCAACAACAGAACCGACGTTAACGATACGACCTTGACGCTTTTTCATCATGCCACGCAATACCGCTTTAGACATGCGGAAAATAGGCGTTAGGTTAGTATCGATGATGTCATTCCATTCATCGTCTTTCATACGCATTAGCAAGTTATCACGAGTGATACCTGCATTGTTAACAAGAATGTCAATCGCACCGAATTCATCGTTGATGGTTTTCAGTGTAGCAGCAATTGAGTCAACGTCAGTGACATTAAGAGCAAGACCTTTACCGTTCTCACCAAGGTACTCACTGATTGCATCTGCGCCGCCTTCAGACGTAGCAGTACCGATAACTTTAGCACCACGCTCAACTAAAAGTTCAGCGATTGCACGACCGATACCACGGCTTGCGCCTGTAACCAGTGCAACTTTGCCTTCTAAATTCATCATAACTTCTCTATTAAGTGGTTATTTACTTAGCAGCTTCTAGTGATGCAGTATCATTAACTGCTGCAGCTGTCATAGTTTTTACGATTCGTTTTGTTAGACCAGTAAGAACTTTACCAGGGCCTAACTCAAGAAGTTTTTCAACACCTTGTTCGTTCATCGCTTGTACGCCTTCAGTCCAACGAACTGGGCTGTAAAGTTGACGAACTAATGCTTCTTTAATTTTTGCAGGATCTGTTTCAGCCGCTACATCAACATTGTTGATAACTGGCAGCGCTGGCGTGTTGAACTCTAGTTCTTCAAGCGCAATAGCTAGTTTGTCTGCTGCTGGTTTCATTAGAGCACAGTGAGAAGGAACAGAAACAGGTAAAGGAAGTGCACGCTTTGCGCCTGCTTCTTTACATAGTACACCTGCACGCTCTACTGCCGCTTTGTTACCTGCGATAACAACTTGGCCTGGAGAGTTAAAGTTAACAGGAGACACAACTTCATCTTGCGCTGCTTCTTCACACGCTTTAGCAATCGCTTCATCACCTAGACCGATGATAGCGTACATTGCACCAACGCCAGCGGGTACAGCTTCTTGCATAAGCTGGCCGCGCAGTTCAACTAACTTGATCGCTTGTTTAAAATCGATAACGCCAGCACACACTAATGCAGAGTATTCACCTAGGCTATGACCCGCAAGGTTTACAGGCTGCTCTAAACCCAGTTCTTGCCATACACGCCAAATCGCCACAGAAGCGGCAAGCAATGCAGGTTGAGTTCTGAATGTCTCGTTAAGATTTTCAACAGGGCCATCTTGAATAAGAGCCCACAAATCATAACCAAGCACATCTGACGCTTCTGAAAAAGTCTGCTTAACAACATCATACTTTTCGCCAAGATCAGCCAACATGCCAAGAGCTTGTGAACCTTGACCTGGAAATACGATAGCAAATTTGCTCATTTCATTTACCTTCAGAAATTCAATATATAAATGCAATAAAGGTAAAAGTGACTTACTTTTACCTATTAATTTTTTTGATGCTAACTAGAATTTAACTAGAGCTGAGCCCCAAGTAAAACCGCCACCAAATGCTTCTAATAGCAACGTCTGTCCACGCTTAATACGACCATCTCTGACTGCTTCATCTAACGCAGTCGGTACCGTAGCAGCGGAAGTATTACCGTGACGATCAAGGGTCATCACTACTTGGTCTAAAGACATCGTCAGTTTCTTCGCGGTTGCGGAAATAATACGATAGTTCGCTTGATGTGGTACAAGCCAATCCAATTCAGATTTATCCATATTATTAGCCGCTAGCGTATCTTTAACTAAACGCGAAAGTTGAGTTACTGCCACTTTAAATACTTCGTTACCCGCCATATGAAGCCATTTATCGACATCACCACCACGTTCCGGAACTTCAAGACTTAATAGCTCACCAAAACGGCCGTCAGAGTAAATATGGGTAGAAAGGATCCCAGGCTCTTCACTTGCCCCAACAACTACGGCACCGGCCGCATCTCCAAATAGGATGATGGTAGAGCGGTCAGTTGGATCGCATGTTTTTGAAAGCGCGTCCGCACCAACCACTAAGACATTTTTACACATGCCAGATTTGATATGCTGATCCGCGACAGATAACGCATAAACGAATCCAGAACATGCAGCGGCAAGATCAAATGCAGGACAACCAACGATCCCTAATCTGCCTTGAACTTGGCAAGCTGACGATGGAAACGTGTGGCTGCTACTTGTTGTCGCAACAATAATAAGATCGATGGCGTCTTTATCAATGCCCGCCATTTCTATTGCTTTCTCTGACGCATAAAAAGCCATATCCGCAACAGTTTCATCATCAGCTGAAATGCGGCGCTCTTTAATACCTGTACGAGTTACAATCCACTCATCTGTTGTGTCTACCATTTTTTCTAAATCTGCGTTTGTGCGCACTTTAGATGGCAGGTAGCTACCAGTACCTAAAATTTTGCTATACATGAAAACTAATAATGCCTCTCGAGTAAAACCGCTTCCAAACGATCGCTAATACGGCTTGGTACTTGTCGTTTGACCTCGTGCAAAGCTTCGCCTATCGCGTTGACAACCGCGCTTACATCGGCACTTCCATGACTTTTAATGACAATGCCGCGCAATCCTAGCAAACTTGCGCCGTTATACTGGTCGGGGTTCAAGGTTTTTAATTCAGAAAATAACTCAGAAAACAATTTTCTAGCTATCCAGCCTTTAATTGTAGACGCCATCATGTGCGTTTTTAATTTATCAATGAAGAGTTGTGCAGTGCCTTCACAAGTTTTTAGGCAAACATTACCCACAAACCCGTCACATACTACGACATCAGCGCTATCTTGTAATAACTGATTGCCTTCGATATAGCCAGTGAAGTTGACAGATTGCGTTTGCGATAACATTTCAGCGCAACGTTTGACTAAATCATTGCCTTTTATCTCTTCGGCTCCAATGTTAAGGATTGCAACTCTCGCGGGGGCTCCTAAGTGCTCCTCAGCAAGCGCGCTACCCATAACTGCAAATTGGAATAGAGAATCAGCATCACTCGAGACATTGGCACCTAAGTCAAGCATCCAGGTTCTTTTTCCTGTAGCAGTAGGAAGCGCAGAAACAAGGGCTGGGCGATCGATACCGGGAAGAAGCTTTAGGCGAAAACGAGAAAGGGCCATCAATGCGCCTGTGTTTCCACCGCTTACACATGCATCGGCTTCGTCATCAGCAACCAGATCAATGGCGACTCGCATGGAACTGCCTGCACTATTTCGAAGTGCAAGAGATGGTTTTTCTGAATTTGAAATCACTCGATCACAATGCTTTATACTCAGACGAGAATGAGGCTGGCAATCAAGTAAAGATAATTGAGATGTGATCGTATTTTGATCACCAATAAGGACCACTTTTAGCTCTGGGAAATGCGACAGTGCCTGCACGGCGGCAGGCACTGTTACGCGAGGACCGAAATCCCCGCCCATTGCATCAAGTGCAACGGTTATATTTTGCAAAGGATCAACCTTACTTGTTGATAACCTTTTTGCCACGGTAGTAACCGTCAGCAGTCACGTTGTGACGTAGGTGAGTTTCACCTGAAGTTGCGTCTACAGATAGTGCAGCTGTAGTTAGTGCATCATGTGAACGACGCATGCCACGCATTGAACGTGATTTCTTGCTCTTTTGTACGGCCATTGACCCTACTCCTATGTAAATTCTTAAAAATACTTACTTGATAATAAGTTAGTTCTTTAAGTTTTTTAAAACATCAAATGGATTCGGCTTCTCTTCCACAATTTCTTCTGGAATATCACCAAACACCAAATTATTTGAGTTAACGCTACAGTACGCTTCATCGTGCATTGGAATTTGTGGCAATCCAAGGATGAACTCGTCTTCAACTAGTTGTATGAGATCTACTTCACCGTACTCGTTCAGATCTACCAAATCGTACTCTTCCGGTGCTTCCTCTTCACTCTTCTCACTATAATAGGGAGTACAAGTGAATTGTACTTCGCACTCATGTGCGAAAATCTCATTACAACGCTGACACTCTAAATCGACTTCGACGTTAGCTTTACCAGAGATAACGACTAATCGCTGTTCATCAAGCCCAAATGACAATGAGACTTGCGCGTCGCGTTTTACGCTTTCAACAGATTCAGATAAACGTTTAAAAAGACTAGGTTGAATGATACCAACTAAATCCAATCTCTTTTGTGCCGTTTTACCCGGGTCTACCGAGCGCGGTATTTTTACCTTTTGCATAGGGCGCGAATCTTATCTTCCAAAATGTATTTAGTCAAAGGAAAAGAAGAAAAAAATGTACTTTTCTCCCCTTCCCGCAAAGAGAGTTATGAAGATGGACATAAGTTCGTATATCCTTCAGCAAGAACTCGAAATAATTGTAAATTAAAATGAAAAATTACCAACTAGTTTTAGCATCGACTTCGCCATTTAGGCAGCAGTTGCTCTCAAAGTTAGCAATACCTTTCACTACGGCTCAGCCAGATTGCGATGAAACACCATTAGCACAAGAGTCTCCTCAGGACTTAGTGATGCGCTTGTCAGAGGAAAAAGCTAAATCATGCGCCGTTATTGCGCCAAGTCTGATCATAGGTTCAGATCAAGTCTGTGTTATCAATGATAAAATTGTTGGTAAACCGCACAACAGAGAAAATGCCATTGCCCAGCTAGAAGCTCAAAGCGGCAAAAGCATTACTTTTTATACCGGCATTTCATTATGGAATACCGAAACAGGTCGCTGCATCACTAAACTCGACACTTTTACCGTTCATTTTCGCCAGCTTTCGCGTTCGATGATCGAAGCGTATGTTGATGCAGAACAACCTTACTATTGCGCAGGAAGCTTCAAGAGCGAAGGTCTTGGCATTGCCCTCTTCCAACGACTAGAAGGCAAAGATCCAAATGCTCTAATCGGTTTACCCCTTATTACTCTCATCGATATGCTAGAGGAACAAGGCGTCACCGTTTTATCATAAACGTCGCAACCCCGTTAAAGCTTCTTCGAGACGTTTTTCCATCGGTGCCGAGATATCCATCTTTTCTTCCGATCCCGGATGAACAAACTTGATATTCGCGGCATGCAAAAACAGTCGGTCAAGACCCACTTTATTGGTGTAGGCATCAAATCGACGGTCACCATATCGGTCATCCCATGCGATTGGGTGGCCGGTATATTGGCAATGTACACGAATTTGGTGCGTACGCCCGGTAATAGGACTAGCTTGCACTAGTGTCGCATCTGCAAATTTTTCCAACACTTTGAAACGTGTCTCAGACGCTTTTCCATTCGGGTTAACTCGAACAATACTGTTTACTTCGTTTTTAAGCAGTGGCGCATTCACCACTTTACAGCTCGATTTCCAAACGCCCATGACTAAAGCAAAATAATATTTCTGTACGGTTTTTTCACGAAACTGCGCTTGCAGGTGACGTAACGCAGAACGCTTCTTCGCCACTAACAAAATACCAGACGTGTCTCTGTCTATGCGGTGGACTAACTCCAGAAAGCGAGCATCCGGTCTTAAAGCACGTAATGCTTCGATTGCTCCAAACTTTAAACCGCTTCCACCATGTACAGCAGTACCAGAAGGTTTATTCAGGATTAACATATGATCATCTTCGAAGATGATCGCATGCTCTAATTCAGATACCTTATTCAATTTGGTATTTGGAACATTGTCTTCTGTTTTTTCTTCAATCGTTACTGGCGGAATTCTGACTATATCTCCAGCTTTTAACTTATATTCAGCTTTAATTCGCTTCTTATTTACACGGACCTCTCCCTTACGCACGATTCGATAAATCATACTTTTAGGGATGCTTTTTAGTTGGTTTCGTAAGAAATTATCAATACGTTGACCAGCCATATCGTCGTCAATATCGACAAATTGGACTTTAGTTCTAATTTCACTCATGCCGCTATTGTATCACTCAAATGTCTATCACATCACATTTTCTTACTTCTCTTTTACTGTCACCAACTTGCCAAATATTGCTGATTTTTGCATCAAAATTTATGAGAACTAAAAAGCTGTGTATAAAAATAGCCCTTATTTAGCACAAATGTGCGTTTATTGTCTTTAAACCCTATATAAACATAGGCTTACTCAGCTCAAAAAAGAACCTAAAAATATTTATTTTGCCTGTTTATAACAAAGCAGATTGCTGTGAATTCCCTCCACTGTTATAGTTCTCAGCTGCTATTGATTAATTGATTGTTTTTTGTACTCGTCAGTTATCGACAAGCAATAATAATTGAGTAGAAAACTTAGTATCCAGTGCAGCAACCGGCGTAAGACACGAAGAGCTAAGTCACCTTATCGCTCTACTCATCGTAAACTCATGTTGAGTATTCACCGCCACATCGCGGATCATAGGCAACATACCTATGATGACTGAAGTGCCCTAGAGCATCCCTTCCAGCCGGGAGGTTGCAACGTTAAAGCCGTGGGATCAGGCACCATGAGAAACGAAATAAAGCGATAAGATCAAAATAAAAGAAAAGACAACGAGAATTTCTAAAATGAAAAGAATGTTAATTAACGCAACTCAAAAAGAAGAGTTGCGTGTCGCTTTGGTTGATGGTCAGCGACTGTTCGATCTTGATATCGAAAGCCCAGGCCACGAATCAAAAAAAGCGAATATCTACAAAGGACGTATTACCCGTATTGAACCAAGCCTAGAAGCGGCATTCGTCGACTATGGTGCAGAAAGACACGGTTTCCTACCTCTTAAAGAAATTGCCCGCGAATACTTCCCTGATGGTTATACCTACCAAGGCCGTCCAAGCATTAAAGAAGTGCTAAAAGAAGGCCAAGAAGTAATTGTACAAGTAGAAAAAGAAGAACGTGGCAGCAAAGGCGCTGCTTTAACAACTTTTGTTTCTCTTGCGGGTAGTTACTTAGTTCTTATGCCAAATAACCCTCGTGCTGGCGGTATTTCTCGCCGTATCGAAGGTGATGAACGCACGCAACTTAAAGCAGCATTAAGCACTCTTGAGCTACCTCAAGGTATGGGGCTTATTGTCCGTACAGCTGGTGTTGGTAAAAGTGCAGAAGAACTTGAGTGGGATTTAAATGTACTGCTGAACCACTGGGGTGCAATTAAACAAGC
The DNA here is from genome assembly GCF_005146325.1 of Vibrio genomosp. F6. Classification (NCBI taxonomy): domain Bacteria; kingdom Pseudomonadati; phylum Pseudomonadota; class Gammaproteobacteria; order Vibrionales; family Vibrionaceae; genus Vibrio; species Vibrio genomosp. F6. The sequence continues at coordinate 73,368 of NZ_SYUT01000011.1, forward strand.
CTCTGAGACTAACCAAGCTCCGTTTTTGATTCACCAAGAAAGTAATGTAATCGTTCGTGCAATTCGTGACTACCTACGTCGCGACATTGGCGAAATCTTAATTGATAGCAATACTATTTTTGAACGTGCTCAAGCTCATATTCAGTTGATTCGTCCTGATTTCATGAATCGTGTTAAGAAATACGATGGTGAGGTGCCACTGTTTAGCCACTACCAGATTGAAAGCCAGATCGAATCTGCCTTCCAACGTGAAGTTCGTCTTCCATCTGGTGGTTCTATCGTTATCGACCCAACAGAAGCACTGACTTCTATCGATATCAACTCTGCCCGCGCAACAAAGGGCAGCGATATTGAAGAGACAGCGCTTAACACTAACTTAGAAGCAGCCGATGAAATTGCACGTCAATTACGTCTACGTGATCTAGGTGGTCTAGTTGTTATCGACTTTATCGATATGACGCCAGTTCGTCACCAACGTGAAGTTGAAAGTCGTCTACGTGATGCTGTTCGTTTAGATCGCGCTCGTGTTCAGATTGGTCGCATTTCACGTTTTGGTCTTCTAGAGATGTCTCGTCAACGTTTGAGCCCATCACTAGCGGAAGCAAGTCACCACATTTGTCCTCGTTGTACGGGTACTGGTGTTGTGCGTGATAACGAATCTCTAGCACTATCTGTTCTACGTCTTATCGAAGAAGAAGCTCTGAAGGACAACACAGCACAAGTACTTGCTGTTGTGCCGGTTCCAATCGCTTCTTATCTTCTGAACGAAAAACGTCGCTCAGTAAATCACATCGAGAAGAATCAAGGTGTGAAGATCACGGTTGTTCCGAACTCTGATATGGAAACACCTCATTTCGAAGTAATTCGAGTGAGAGAAGGTGAAGAGTTCGATCTGTTATCTTACCTACTGCCTCAAAAACTGGATGCTTTGAAAGAAGCGGAAAGCAAAGAGCCTGTAGAAGTTGACATCAAGCCGAAGAAAATTGAAGAACCTGTATTAAAAGGGTTTGCCGCGCCAGCACAATCAGCGCCGACACCGGCACCGGCTCCAACACCAGCAGCTAAACCTGCTAAAGTTGAAGAAAAAGCAGATTCTCAGCCAGGTCTATTCAGCCGTTTCTTTAAAGCACTGTCTAGCTTCTTATCTAGCCCTTCAGAAGAAGTGAAAGAAGAAGTTAAACCAGAGCCAAAACAAGAGAACAATCGTCAACGCCGTGATCGCAATGATCAGCGTCGCCGCAACTCTCGTGATAATGGCAACCGTGACAATAAACGTCGCCGTAAACCTTCACGCGAAGAGCAAACTGAAGAGCAAGGCAATAAAGCAAATGATCAGCAGCCTCGTCAACAGCAAAACCGTAAGCCACGCCAAGATCGCCGCAACAAGCCGAAAACGGAAGTTAAAGCGCCATCTAAGCTAGCGGAACAGGGCCAGCAACTTGCTGCTGAAGCAAACGCTGCTCCATCTACTGATGCTAACGCAAAACGAGATGCTAAACCTGTTGAGAAAACAGCAAAAATCAAAGAGCGTCGTCAACGTCGTAAATTGAATAAGCAAGTTCGTGTGAATGGCAAGAAACCAGCCGTTGAAGCGGAAACTCAAGTTAAAGCGGAAGTTCAGCAACAGAAACAAGCTGTTGAAAAAGTAGAAGTAGAAGCGACTAACGATACGGTTCAAAAAGAAGAGCCGAAACAACGTCGTAACCGCCGCTCTCCTCGTCATTTAAGAGCAAGTGGTCAACGTCGTCGTCGTGGTCGTGATCGCAAACCAAATCCATTCCGCCTTCGTCCAGGTGGTGTTGCCTCTCCTGAGATGGCAATGGGTAAGGTAATGCCGATGTACGTACCTAAGCCTCATCACCATGCTGCACCTAAAGTTGAACAAGAAGTGGTTAATACCGAGACTGTTGAACAAAATGCTCCATTAGGTGGCTACGCTTTCCCTGAAACAGCAATGGGTAAAGTGATCATCAAGCGTGAAGAGACGGTTGAAGCAGTTGTAGCGGCTTCTGTTGCAGAAACAAAAGCTGAAACAGTTGAAGTAGAAGCTGTAGTTGAACCCGTAGTTGAAACGACTCCTGTTGTTGAGACTCCTGCTATTGAAGAGACAAGCGTTGCAGAAGAAGCAACGGTTGAACAAGCTCCAATAGCGGTTGTTGAAGCGAATACTGAAGAGACTAAGACTGTCGAAACTCAGACTGTCGAAACTAAGGTTGAAGCTCCTATCACTGAAGCACCTACTGTTGAAGAAAAGCCAGCTGTAGTTCTTGAAGAGCAACCAGCTGTATCTAAGCCAGTGGTTAAAGCAGCCATTAAGGGTGTTAAATCTCAAGCAGGTTCAGCAATGGCAAGTGCACCAGGCCCTCAAACTTTAAAAGAGATTGAAGTCGTGGCGGCACCATTTAAAGCAGAACGTTACCAACCGAAAGGGGCTGGTAGCCAAGTCGCTCGTAGCAGCGCATCTGCAGGAATGACCAAGCCACAAGGTTACTAACCTAACTTTATATAGTCTAAAGCACTATACCTGAAACAAACGAGTCGCATTCTGTGCGGCTCGTTTTTTTTGGTCTAAACTATAGATATGATGAAGATCATGTATTTGTGACGATTTTTAGCCAATATGCGGTTCATTCTTGAACTTAGTCACACTTTTAGGTAGCATGCGCCGACTTAAGTTCTCGACACCAGATTCTTATGCAGCTCTTTTCCATCACTGTTTAGTACGCGTATAGAAATTTGTGTCGGGTAAAATCCATCTTTAGCATACTGAGCCCCCATGTTTGAATTCCCCCAATTTTCGAAACACTCTGTAAAAAACGATGTGTTGTCAGGTTTAACAGTAGCATTAGCTCTTGTTCCTGAAGCCGTAGCATTTGCATTTGTTGCCGGTGTTGACCCTATGGTTGGTCTATACGCTGCCTTCATTGTTGGTTTAATCACCTCTATCTTTGGTGGTCGTCCAGGCATGATTTCAGGTGCAACTGGTGCAATGGCTGTTGTAATGGTTAGCCTTGTAGCAACGCATGGTGTTCAGTACTTATTTGCAGCCGTATTATTTGCAGGTATCCTGCAAATCGCAGCGGGCATATTTAAGCTTGGTAAATTCATTCGAATTGTTCCGCATCCAGTAATGATCGGTTTTGTTAACGGACTTGCTATCGTTATCTTCTTAGCACAGCTAGGACAATTTAAAGCACCTGATATGTCAGGAGCATTAACTTGGCTTCCTAGTGGTCAAATGACGATCATGCTTGGTTTAGTTGCTTTAACGATGGGTATAATCCATTTCCTACCTAAGCTAACGACTGCTGTCCCGTCTTCTCTAGTTGCGATTGTCACGGTAACGGCGCTTGTCGTTGGCCTAGATCTAGAAACACGTACTGTTGTGGATTTCCTACGCACCATGTCTGGCGATGAAGCAGCAACGCTTGCTGGCTCACTACCAACATTCGCGATTCCATCTGTACCATTTACTCTAGAAACGCTACAGATCATTCTGCCATATGCAGTTATCCTTGCCGCTATCGGCTTAATTGAATCACTGCTAACACTGACAGTACTAGACGAAATGACCAATACTCGCGGTCAAAGTAACCGTGAATGTGTTGGTCAAGGTATCGCAAACATGACATGTTCTGTTTTCGGAGCTATGGGTGGTTGTGCAATGATTGGTCAATCAATGATCAACATTAACTCAGGTGGTCGTGGCCGCTTATCAGGTATTGTGGCTGCTGTTGCTCTGCTAATTTTCATCCTATTCGCTTCTGCCCTGATCGAGATGATCCCTCTCGCGGCATTGGTTGGCGTAATGTTTATGGTTGTAATTGGTACATTTGAATGGGCAACATTTAAACTTGCACGTCGCGTACCTAAACAGGATTTCTTTGTCATCGTCCTGGTTACCGTTGTAACAGTAATGACTGACTTAGCCGTTGCAGTAGCAGTAGGTGTTGTCGCTTCAGCGCTTATGTTTGCTTGGCAACATGCGAAACATATCTACGCAAGCAGTGCATTGAACGAAGAAGGCTCTAAAGTTTATCATGTTCATGGCCCTGTATTCTTTGGCTCTGCAGCAAACTTTTTAGAGCTTTTTGACGCAAAAAATGACCCTGCAGACGTGATCGTTGATTTTGCAAATTCTCGTGTGACTGATCACTCAGCAATTGAAGCGATTGAAACACTGGCAGAGCGCTACACCGCACTGGGTAAGACTCTACATTTACGTCACCTGAGCCAAGATTGCCGCGCTCTTCTTCATAAAGCTGGCAGCCTTGTTGAAATCAATGTAAAAGAAGACCCTAGCTATAAAGTTGCAACCGACTTACTTGCTGGCTAATCTAGATTATACCTATCAAAGGCCGATGCGATTTGCATTGGCCTTTTTTATACCTCTTTGTTTTTATATCTCATCATTTTTATGCCTCATGGCTTGCCGCCCCCACCTTCTTAGACCTCGACATCTGCCTGTATTATTTCTTTGTATATGTCTCTATTGACCAACAGAGGAAACTTAGCGCCTATTCACCCAAATTTTGAAGGTTTTTAGCTCTCCAACATTGCGTTATCATGCAAGGAAACTATTCTGAAAAACTAGGCTGAAAAGGAATACCTATGCCAATTGATGACAATAAAGAAGCTCGACACAAAGCGCGCCAACAGAAAGTAAAAGATCAGGTTGATGAAAAAGTGGCGGCAGCGCAAGAAGAGAAAGGGCTACTGCTTGTGATCACTGGCAACGGCAAAGGAAAATCAACCTCCGGGTTTGGAACCGTCGCAAGAGCGGTTGGTCATGGCTTAAATTGTTCTGTTGCTCAATTCATCAAGGGAACTTGGGATAATGGCGAAAGAAATTTACTTGAAAAGCTTGGGGTTGAATTTCAAGTGATGGCAACAGGCTTTACTTGGGAGACTCAAGACAAGCAATCGGATACCGATGCCGCACAGTTAGTGTGGAAAGAGTGCAAACGCATGCTGCAAGATGATTCTATTGATGTGGTGCTACTGGATGAGCTGACATATATGGTCACTTACGGCTACATAGACCTCGACGAAGTCATTGAAGCACTGACGCAGCGTCCTAAGATGCAATCTGTTGTTATCACAGGCAGAGCGGCACACCGTAGCCTCATTGAGCTTGCGGATACCGTATCTGAAGTAAGAAATGTAAAGCATGCTTTTGAATCAGGTATTAAAGCCTTGAAAGGTGTCGATTGGTAACTTCGATTACCTTTAAGTGCCTATCTTGTTAGCGCTTAGCCATAGAATATTTAGCGATCAAAAAAACGTCCCTAGCCAGGGACGTTTATCTATTAAAGTTGAATCTGAATAGCTGACTTAATTAAACAGACCTTTCAACAATCCATTGACGGCTTCTTTGGTCTTTTCATCTTTAATTTTATCGGTGAGTTTTTCAACACCACGATCAACTTCTTTCTTAGCTTTCTGTTTTAAAACATCATCAAAAACAAGTTTGAACTTAGGATCTGTCCATTTCCCCGTAATTTTAACAGGGATCGTTACGTCTTTAAGATCATCAATATTTTGGCCACCTTGCCCTTCAAGAGAACCAACAATCGATGTTCTCACTAGAAAGTCAGCCGTCTCGCTAATATAGTTGGCTTTACCTTCACCGTGGATCCGAAGCAGTGGTGATTGCATGTTTAGATTGTTTGTTGAGACTTCACCATTATTCAATGTCAACGTCGCGGTCATCGCACTAAAGTCTGTCTTTTGAGCTTCACTGCCCTCTTTAACTTCTTCACCTTTAATTTTGGCATAGTTAGTACGAATCAATTGAGCCACATTGATCCCATTAACCGCACCGTCTTCAAAGTTAATTTTGATTGTCCCACTAATATTTTTCTTTATGCCCGTTGGCGTTAAGCCTTTGCCTTTTACATCAACGTTGATGTTACCGCTTCCTTCCAACTTATCATTGTTCGCCACATCTTTAAGCAATGGTTGAACTTTAACGCCGATGATTTGTTTTTTGGCACTATAAGTCGCTGGCACTTTACGAGCATCTAATCGGGCGCTTGCTTTAATTGAACCTTGATAAAGGTTTGAGCTAAATGATTGCAGATCAACCACACCACGATTAATAGAAAACGCAGTATTCACACTCTGCATTCGAGCATTGTTCGCTTTAAATTTGTCGATGGTAATCTTGCCTTTAACATCAAGTCCTTTTAATGCACTCAGATCGGGTTCAACTTCAGGCCCTGCTTTCGCTGGGGATGGTTCGTTACCTGCCGAGTCCGTCTTATTGTTACTGTCCGTTGCTTGCCCTAGCCCCAAAAACTCATCTAAATCGATATCTGGACTATGAAGTGCAAAACGTACTTTAGGAATATCAGCAAGCGTAATATTCGCTTTACCATCTAACTGGATTTTATTTAGGGTCAGTTTTTCTAGAACGAAGTCCAAATAACCTTTGTTAATGTCAAAACTAAAGTCTGAGTTCATCTGTATTTTCATTGGCGACTGCGGCAAGCTATCTCCAACAAAAGATGAATCTAGTGTGAGTGACTCAACCGCAAGAAGAGAGACTGCACTATCAATAGAAAATACTGCGTCACCTTTCACATCAAGTGCAAGATCCGCAGCGTTACCTTTAACGCTATAACCTAACGAGTTTGGCTGATCAAATTCAAATCGATCTAACGTGATTCTTGCGTCTTTAATCATATTCACGCCATCATCAAATGTGGCATCAAATGCAATGTCTCTAACCGCATATTCCTTATAGCCTTTAGAAAGCTTAAGCTCAGCTTCTCCTTTGGCTGTAAAATTTTGCTGATTATTTTTACCTTTCGCTTCAAAAAGAATCGATGTCCACTGTTCTGCTTTAAACTCAGACATGCTAAAGCCGACATCATAGAGTTTTGTGTACGTTTTGGCTTTATGATCTTGAATTTCAAGAAGCGCGTTAGTGACTGTAATGCCAGCTAAACCGATAGACCATGCACTGCTAGATGAGGCTGTTGGTTGCTCATCGCTTTGAGCCGGATTCTCATTTGCTACGGTTTCAGAAGGGGCGGTTGAAGAAGTTTGAGTAAGCGCATCAAGGTTAGATTTACCATCACTTAGCGTTTCCAGATGAACTTCAGCGCCATCTAGATAAATATTGCCGATCTTCAGGTGTTGGCTAAACAGTGGCGTCACATCTATTTCAATACCAACGCGGTCTACTTTGAAAAAAGTATCGTTGCTGAACCCTTGTGGATTCTTTAGCTCTGTTTTCCCCATTTCAAAACCAATGGTAGGGAAAAACGTCCAGCCGATATCTCCGGAAATATTAAGTTCCAGTCCGGTCTGTTTTTGTGCTTGTTCAGTAATAAGTGGCTTGAATTGATTTGGATTGACGAATAACACCAGTGCGGCCACTGCAAGAACAATGACGAAAATCGGCACACTAATGAACAACAGTAACTTTTTCATAAGCGTTTTCCTTGATTAATATCCAAAAATAAAGTGGCACATAAAGTGCCACTTATTATATAAAAAATGCAACTTACATTCAGCTTTCATTTTACTCAACTCGTTCAGGTTTAAGACAATTTTCTGTCAACCTAACAAATTGAAATAATGATAACGTCGGTAAGATCACTATAGTTATTTGACTCTATGCAAATGACTGATAGCGACTTCGCTTTAATGACTTAGCTTTTCAGCAACTTAGCGATGTGAGCTTTCAATACGTCGATTGCGATACGGTTCTTACCACCACGAGGCACAATAATATCCGCATGTTGCTTAGACGGCTCAATAAACTGCATAAACATTGGGCGTACTGTTTCTTGATATTGTTTAAGAACAGAGTCCATTGTACGACCACGCTCTTCTACATCACGCTTAACACGGCGTAGTAAACAGATATCTAAAGGTGTGTCCATAAAAATAGTCGCATGCATTAGGCTACGTAGACGTGGATCAGTCAGTAATAAGATACCTTCAAGAATGATCACTTTCTTTGGCGTCAACGTCACTGAATTTTCAGTACGTGTATGCTCAGTGTAGCTGTAATCTGGCACATCTACAGCTTCGCCTTTGATAAGCTGCTCTAAATGCTCACATAGTAGGTCATGATCAAGTGCACTCGGATGATCATAGTTAGTTTTCACTCGCTCTTCCATGCTCAAATGGCTTTGATCATTGTAGTAGCAATCTTCCGTGATAACACCAATTTGATGGTCGCCTACTTTTTCACGTAGCTCATTATAAATGGTGCTCGCGATCAGACTTTTTCCAGAAGCAGAAGCGCCCGCGATACCTACGATGACGCATTGATTATTATCAGACATTATTTGTGCACCCAATACTGTATGGTGATAGGAATAGATAAACCGCCTAATTATAGGGACTTCAGTCAACAGATACTAGTCAGGATGAGACCTAAGTCAGAGTATTTATTGTATTTGTACAATTAAAGACCATATAAAATCCTAAATTAGTGATGCGATCACATTATTAGCTAATCGTCATAACATTAATTGCATCAGGCTTAACTTTTCCCTGCCAAAACAGGCTGCATGCAACTCGATCAGCCAGTAGCTGATATTGCTGCGCATGTTCGCTATCAGGTCTTGATATCACCGTCGGTTTCCCCATGTCGATGTCATTTCTTACATCAATATGCAGTGGTATCTGAGCTAATACTGACAACCCAAATTCCGAGGCCATCTGCGCCGCCCCACCTTGTCCGAATATATGTTCTTTTGCACCACACTGACTACAGATATGATAGCTCATATTTTCGACGACACCGACAACAGGTACATGCACCTTATCAAACATCGCCACACCTTTTTGTGCATCGGCTAATGCTAAGTCTTGTGGTGTTGTAACGATCACAGCACCTGTCACTGGTATTTGTTGAGATAAAGTGAGTTGAATATCTCCTGTACCCGGTGGCATATCGATCACCAAGTAATCGAGCTCTGGCCACTCTGTCTCATTTAGCAATTGAGCTAATGCTTTCGATGCCATTGGTCCACGCCAGATTGCCGCCTCATTTTTATCAACCAAGTAGCCAATTGAGTGAGTATAAATGCCAAATGCTTCTATCGGCTGCATCCACTTGTTATCACGAACACTTGGCTTTGCATCTACCTTACCGATCATCATTGGGACTGAGGGTCCATAGATATCCGCATCCAGTAAACCAATTTTTGCGCCACTGGTTGCCAGTGATAGTGCAAGGTTGACCGCAGTGGTCGATTTCCCTACCCCGCCTTTGGCAGAAGAAACAGCAATAATATTTTTGACCCCTTTTATACTTTGAGGCACTTCTGTCTCTAATGACTTAACTACGCAAGAAACCGTATATTCAAAAGGTGCCACATTCTTCTGTTCTTGCTCGCCAGCGATCCATGAGACTAAAGAGCGCTGAAGCGTTTGAGACGCAAATGGAATTGCGATATCAAACGTTCCTGTCGCTTTCACCGAGACAATACCCGCGGTACTTGCCCAATTTTCAATCAGCAGTGGATGCTGATACTGATTCAACCAATCACAGAAATCTTGTTTACTCGTAAACTGACGCATATAAGCTCCTTTTTTATTTATGCTACCACCTCATTGATTTTGACAGAACCCTAAAAAAACTAAGGTATTACTCACTCTCATGCCTTGGAGTCAGGCGGCGCATAAGGTAATATCAACAATCAATTTTTATCCCTATCTAGTAAAGCGAATATTAAGTATGGCAACTGACCCAAAAAACGTTTCTTCAAGGAAACTGCTGGTAACTTGTGCCCTTCCGTACGCTAACGGTTCTATCCACCTAGGTCATATGCTTGAACACATCCAAGCTGACATTTGGGTACGTTACCAACGCTTACGTGGCAACACTGTAAACTTCATCTGTGCTGACGACGCTCACGGCACGCCAATTATGCTTAAAGCGCAACAGATGGGTATTACTCCAGAAGAGATGATCGCAGCAGTCAGCGAAGAGCATCAAAAAGACTTCGCAGGTTTTGATATCAGCTTTGATAATTATCACAGCACTCACAGTGAAGAGAACCGCGAGCTTGCATCTCATATCTACCTTGAGCTGAAGAAAAACGGTTTTATCTCTAGCCGCACGATTTCTCAGTTATTCGATCCTGAAAAAGAGATGTTCCTTCCTGACCGTTTCGTGAAAGGTACATGTCCGAAATGTAAATCTGAAGATCAGTATGGCGATAACTGCGACAACTGTGGTGAAACTTACAGCCCAACAGAACTGATTGAACCTAAATCAGCAGTTTCTGGTGCAACACCTGTAATGAAAGATTCAGAACACTTCTTCTTCGATCTTCCTCAATTTGAGAGCATGCTTAAAGAGTGGACTCGTTCAGGTTCTCTTCAAACTGAAACTGCAAACAAGATGCAAGAGTGGTTTGAGTCTGGCTTGCAACAGTGGGATATCTCCCGCGATGCGCCATACTTTGGTTTTGAAATTCCAGGTGAAAAAGACAAGTTCTTCTACGTGTGGCTAGATGCTCCGATTGGCTACATGGGTTCATTTAAAAACCTATGTAACAAACGTGATGACCTTGATTTTGATGAGTACTGGAACAAAGACAGCAAAACTGAACTGTACCACTTCATCGGTAAAGACATTGTTTACTTCCACAGTCTGTTCTGGCCTGCAATGCTTGAAGGCTCTGGTTTTCGTAAGCCAAATAACGTATTCGTTCACGGTTACGTAACGGTAAACGGTGCGAAAATGTCTAAGTCAAAAGGCACATTCATCAAAGCGGGTACTTACCTAAATCACTTAGATCCAGAATGCCTACGTTATTACTATGCTGCGAAGCTTAACAGCCGTATTGACGATCTAGACTTGAATCTTGAAGACTTCACACAACGTGTAAACTCTGATGTTGTAAACAAGATCGTTAACCTTGCATCTCGTAACGCTGGTTTTATTACTAAGCGTTTTGAAGGCAAACTGGCGGACAACTTTGCAGAACCTGAGCTTTACGCTGAATTTGTAGCGGCTTCTGAGCGCATTGCTGAACTTTACGAAACTCGTGAATTTAGCCGTGCTATTCGCGAAATTACAGCGCTTGCTGATAAAGCGAACCAATACATTGATGAAAAAGCCCCTTGGGTTCTAGCGAAGCAAGAAGGTAAAGAGCAGGAGCTACAAGAAGTTTCTTCTGTTGGTATCAACTTGTTCCGCGTACTGATGGCATACCTCAAACCAGTAATGCCAGAGCTTGCTGCTCGCACTGAAGCGTTTTTAAACGAAACGTTGACGTGGGAATGTATTGCACAACCGCTAACTTCTCATGAAATCACTAAGTTCAAAGCTCTATTTGCTCGTATTGATCCGAAGAAAGTAGAAGCGATGGTTGAAGCATCAAAAGCAGATGCTGCTGTTGAAATTGCAGCGAAAGAGAAAGCGGAAGCAGAAAAGAACAAAGCAAACCAAACCGAGCTAGACAAAGAGCCAATCGCTGATGAGATTGAGTTCGATGCATTCGCTGCGGTTGATATGCGTATTGCTCGTATTATCTCTTGCGAAGAAGTACCAAAGGCAAACAAACTGCTTAAGTTCCAACTGGACATCGGCGGTGAAACCCGCCAGGTATTCTCTGGCATTAAGTCAGCGTACAAACCTGAAGAGCTTGAAGGAAAGCTAACCGTAATGGTTGCTAACCTAAAACCTCGTAAGATGAAGTTCGGAATGTCAGAAGGCATGATCCTAGCCGCAGGCCCTGGTGGCAGCGATCTGTGGATCCTTGAGCCACATGAAGGCGCACAGCCTGGCATGCGTGTAATGTAATCACGCTGGAGGGCTTGGTCCACATCTAAGCCGTACCAAATAAAAAGCCAGTATCTGATTGAGATACTGGCTTTTTTATAACTATTCAAACGCTACAATGCGCTTTAAAATCATACGCTTTGTAAATACAGTGTGTTGACCTTTCTGGTACAAATTCGAAAGAAATCAAACAGTGCGATTGGGATTCTTAGCTATCATCTTCTGTGAAGTTGGTTGGTAACGTTTTTTTCATCTCGTTCCAAATATATCCACTTTCAAGACCATACTGTCTAATTAAGGCTGGCAGTTGATCGCGTTCGTCGCTTTGACAAATCTCAAGAAGCTCGCGGTAGAATTTCAGCGCTAGCTGACGTGATTGAGGGCAAGAGAAGTAGTAACTGCCAATGCGATCATATAGCTTCTTCACACCATTAAAAATCAAGCCATAAACTTGGTTCCCGGAATGGAAGGCTAAACGCTGAAACAGCATGTAATCATAGAAATTGAACGTTTTCGCCATCAAGATAACCTGACGTTTCTGTTCATCTTTTTCGTTGTCATCTTTAATGCTTTGCTTAATTTTGTCGGCGTATGGAGAAGACTCAACAAACGCATCCCAAGATTCAGCAGCAAGCAGACTTTCACATGATTCAATCACATTTTGAATCGTACGTTCGGAACTTTCTTTATTCACTTTAAACGCATAGCGCATGAAAATCGGACTGATATTAGAGCGAGCCGCCAAAAGATCTTCCACAATACTTGTCGCATTGTCGCTATCAAGGGAAATCAAAGTATCAAGAATATGCAAACCTGATGTTTCCATGAACTGGTTTACTTTAGTTGGTTTACCGTGCTGGATAGTCAGCCAACCATCACGAGCTAAACGCTGTAAAACTTCACGTAAGGTGGTTCGTGTCACTCCAATTAATTCAGATAACTCACGCTCTGCGGGTAGAATTGAACCCGGTGGAAAGCGGCCATTCCAGATGCTCTCGATAATGTACTTTTCTGCAAAGCCGGCAGGGCTTTTTGCCTTAATGACCATTTATATTGGTATCCGATTATAATTTTTTATATTGATAGACTCATCATACCACTAGTTTTATGTCAGCGGAAACTTCTCTCAGTGAATCGTAAGCACAAAAACATTTAGAGTACAAACTCTAATATAATTTAGAGCCTTACAATTTTTTAAGTCCAGAGAAAGATTTTGCCACTCCCCCTTAAATACACAAAATCGACAAATTAACCGATATATTAGTCACATTTGTCAAATCTCAATCTGCAATGTAATTTTGTAAAAATCTCCCTTAGAGATAGCTTTAAATATCTTTTTTGAATGCTTAATTACGATTATGATACCCATGCGCTATTTTCATAAACATCTATAGAAGCACACACTACTCTGATCGCGTTTTTTAACAAAAATTGCCTTTATATCGTACGTCGGTACAATTCTTGTTGACTAAATGTTATCTAAGAGTAGAGTTGCGTGCGAAGCAAGGAGTGCTTGTAATTACTAGGAAGTGACTTGGCAAAATTACATAATAAACCATAGCGTTGTTATTTTTCTAAGTCGCTGTTTTATAATGGATATCTAATACAGCTCCGTTATATGAATTTCAAACACTTTTGCAATGTCTATTCATTACTAACATTAAGAGTATTAACATGCCGATGTCACTCGGAAATGCGTTTATCAAGAACTTCCTTGGTAAAGCACCTGATTGGTATAAACTTGCCATCATTGCCTTTCTTATTATAAACCCATTCGTTTTTTTCTATGTCGACCCGTTTACTGCTGGTTGGTTGCTCGTTGTAGAGTTTATCTTTACGCTTGCAATGGCACTAAAATGCTACCCTTTACAACCTGGTGGGTTACTTGCAATTGAAGCAATAGCCATCGGAATGACAAGCCCTGAACAAGTTAAACACGAACTTGTTGCCAATATTGAAGTACTACTATTGCTGATCTTTATGGTTGCCGGTATTTACTTCATGAAACAGCTACTTCTGTTCATTTTCACCAAAATCCTACTTGGTATTCGCTCTAAAGCAATGCTCGCTGCTGCCTTCTGTTTTGCAGCCGCTTTCTTATCAGCATTCTTAGACGCACTAACCGTGATTGCCGTCGTAATCAGCGTAGCTGTAGGTTTCTACTCGATTTATCACAAAGTTGCTTCTGGGCAAGGAACTAACTCAGCGCATGATCATACGAAAGATGAGCATTTTTCTGAGCTGACTCGTGACGATTTAGAAAATTACCGTTCATTTTTGCGCTCACTTCTAATGCATGCTGGTGTTGGTACTGCCCTAGGTGGTGTAACCACAATGGTTGGAGAACCTCAAAACCTAATCATTGCCGATCAAGCGGGTTGGTTATTTGGTGAGTTCCTGATTCGTATGTCTCCAGTGACGGTACCAGTATTCATTTGCGGTATTATCACTTGTATCCTAGTAGAGAAACTAAAAGTCTTCGGTTACGGCGCAGAACTGCCAGATAACGTACGTAAGATTCTAGTCGACTTTGATACAGCAGAGCGTAAGAGCCGCACTAATCAGGACGTAGCAAAACTTTGGATTCAAGGCGCGATTGCGGTCTGGCTAATTGTTGGTCTAGCGATGCACTTAGCTGCCGTTGGTCTTATCGGCCTTTCTGTTATCATCCTTGCCACTGCATTTACTGGCGTGATTGAAGAACACTCTTTAGGAAAAGCATTCGAAGAAGCACTTCCGTTCACCGCTTTACTTGCGGTTTTCTTCTCGATTGTTGCTGTAATCATCGACCAAGAACTCTTTAAGCCAATCATCGACTCAGTACTTGCCGTTGAAGATAAAGGAACGCAACTGGCGCTTTTCTATCTCGCAAACGGTTTGCTCTCTATGGTGTCGGATAACGTGTTCGTAGGAACGGTATACATCAACGAAGTGAAGACAGCGTTAGTTGAAGGGTTAATCAACCGAGATCAATTTGATTTACTTGCGGTTGCCATTAATACAGGCACTAACTTACCTTCAGTTGCAACGCCAAATGGTCAAGCTGCATTCCTATTCCTACTAACGTCAGCGATAGCACCACTTATTCGTTTGTCGTACGGACGAATGGTCATAATGGCACTTCCATATACGGTTGTATTAGCTGTTGTTGGTTTGGTCGGTATCGTGTTCTTCTTAGAACCATCCACAGCTTATTTTTACGATGCAGGTTGGATTTCTCACCATATTCCATCCGCAACATCGGCAGTTTCAGGTGGTCACTAAATTTTTTAGTTGATTACGAAACTAATCCAAGATAAAAAGCTCTGAGTATTCAGGGCTTTTTCATTTTTGGTCCGTTCCATTTTTTCGATCAGACCAAATTCAAGTAACTTAAGTATAGAAGGATATTATTTGTGAATGCTCTTGCCGCTATTAAGGCTTTCTCTGCACGCAGACTGTCTTGGCTTCTCTTACTGATCTTTATCGTTTTTTTCGAAGCATGCGCACTGTTCTTCCAACATGTTGTTATGCTATCCCCATGTGTAATGTGTATTTATGAAAGAGTTGCCATGATGGGGATTGGTGGTGCTGCATTATTAGGATTAATCAATCCATCAAATCCTATTATTCGCTGGTTAGGACTGGCGGCCTGGGGGGCAAGCGCCTACAAAGGGTTAGCGTTAGCGATGCAACATGTGGATTATCAATTTAACCCTTCTCCCTTCGCAACTTGTGACCTCTTTGTCACCTTCCCTGACTGGGCTCCATTAAACCAATGGGTTCCGTGGATGTTTGAAGCTTATGGGGATTGCAGTGAAGTCGTTTGGCAATTTTTAACGTTATCAATGCCGCAATGGCTCGTTATCATTTTTGCAGGTAATTTAGTGGCCCTTGCCATCATTATCCTTGCACAATTTGTTAAGCAGCCAAAAGCTTAACTCTTTGCAGATAGCTCTTAATTTGTAGATAGCTCTTAGTTTGTAGATAGTTCTTAATGTAAAAAGCTCATTACGCTTCAGCGCCACTAAGTCGTGCTGGCTAGCGTAATGAGCCCTTTCTTTAATCGATATGGCTATTTACTGCAACGCTACTTATTACTGCAACATTGCTTAAATTTCTTCCCACTGTTGCATGGGCAAGGATCATTGCGACCAATTCCCTTAAATGGGTTAACTATCTGTGATTTATTGCCAAGCATCGCTTCATCTGCTGCAAGCGCTACTTCTACCACCATGACATCCAATTGATCAGTAAAATCGGCAAGTGCAGGGACTTGATCAAAACCAGCCTCTTTCATCTGCTGTTGTGTCTGCTCTTCATCAATCGCCAACATTAGAGTGGTTAGGAATGCCTGCAACATGCGCATACTCCCCTCACCAATGTTTGCCTCTTCCCACTGTGTCTCAATCACAGGCCATACATTCATGAAGCCTTCAGCGAAGTCCGCTAAATTGTCAGAGAAGTCACCATCATTAAGTAACTGTGTTAATTCAAACTCGCTACGCTGAAGTAAGTTGTGCTGTTTATTAATCTGCTCCACAACGACGGTTTTCACCGTATTTAGCTCTTCACCAAGCAGCGGCTGTAACCAAACTTCAGGATCAAGAGGTTTAGTGGCTAGGTTACTCGCAAAAATCGCACCTTCTAAATACACACTTGAAAGAGGAAAATCTGTGTCGGGTAATGTCAGTAATTGATACATGTCTTGTTTAACTTTTTAAAGATACCATTTGCGAAACATTATAAACGTCTCTGCCTATTTTGTTAGCCGTTTATTTGATAATAGCCATTATCACAGTACCTCCTAATAGAGACGCCTTCAGATCTAGTGACATTTCGAGCTCTAACCACTACAATCGCGCCTCTTTATTTAGTCGGCGGTTGGTTATGCGAGTGATACTGGGCCCTATGGAGGGCGTGTTAGACCATTTAATGCGTGAAATTCTTACAGAGATTAATGATTACGATCTCTGTGTCACCGAATTTGTGCGGATTGTCGATCAACTGCTGCCAGAACATGTGTTTCACCGTTTGTGTCCTGAATTGCTTCAAGGCTCTCAAACTCAATCTGGCGTGCCTGTACATATTCAATTACTTGGTCAAGAGCCTAATTGGATGGCGGAAAATGCAATTAGAGCGGCGGAGCTTGGCGCGAAAGGCATCGATCTTAACTTTGGTTGCCCTGCAAAAATGGTGAATAAAAGTAAGGGCGGAGCAGCATTACTGCAACATCCTGAACTCATGTATCAAGTAATCAAAGCTTGCCGAGAAGCCGTACCTGCCCACATTCCAGTCACCGCTAAAATTCGATTAGGTTGGGAAGATCCTGAAGACTGTTTTGAAATTGTTGATGCCATTGAGCAAGCTGGAGCCAACGAATTAACCGTCCATGCACGTACTAAATCAGGTGGTTACCAAGCAAGCGAAATAAAATGGGAATACATCAATAAGATTCGAGAAAAAACGAGTTTACCTTTAATTGCGAATGGCGAAATTTGGAACTATCAAGATGGCCAAGCTTGCAAAGCAGCAACCGGAGTTGATTCATTGATGGTATGCCGCGGAGCTTTTAACATCCCAAACCTAGGCAATGTGGTTAAACATAACCATCCGAGAATGCCGTGGCCTGAAGTCGTTAACTTGTTACTTCGCTATTCAGAATTTGAAATTCAGGGTGATAAAGGCCTGTACTATCCAAATAGGGCAAAACAGTGGTTTGCTTATTTACGTAAAGAGTACGATCAAGCAGATGAACTGTTTAGAGAGATTCGAACGTTCAAAAAGGCAGCGCCAATTGTCGAACACATTCAACGCTATAGAGATGCTTTACCAGCGTAATTTACCCCTCACGTTCCGTATGAACCTATCGCTGATCTAGCAAAAAGCCGGTGTCAGCGATATGGCTCTGTATTTCGAGATTCGTTTATTTAACGTTAGATATGTGTTCCAACTTGATGATCTGAGACTCTTGTGGTGATAGCGCTAATCGGAGTTCTCCGCCATCAATATCGCAATCTTGCTTTTCAGTCAGCAGGCTCATTGCTTTACCTCCTTCAAACCCCAACTGCCAAGCAGGCAGGACTAACTCCAACTCCTCATCACTCAGGTTAACTGCGACAAGAATCGTTTCTTGTTCCAACACTCTGGCAAACACAAAGCTCTTTTCATCCACATGCAAAGGATGTAACCAGCCCTTTTGTAGTGCATGACTTGATGTTCTCAAGTGAATTAAAGATTGGTAATAACTAAACCACGGCGAATTTTCGACCTCCCCCCAAGGGAAACAACGGCGATTATCAGGATCATTGCCCCCTTCAAGCCCGATCTCAGTGCCATAATATAGACACGGAGCACCCACATAAGTCATCAATAGTGTTGATGCGATCTTCATCAATGCTTGATCACCGTTGACCAGGGAAATGAACCTCGCGGTGTCATGACTATCCATTTGGTTTAACTGTGTCAGTTGGTTAGCCCAAGGTAATTTGGCTTTAGCCTCCAGCAGCCAGTCAACAAAATCACAAGCATCGATATCAATGGGATCGTAGCTAATATCTTGTTTGGCAAGTAGCGCTCTTAATGGGTGTGCGAAACCATAATAGTTCATCGACCCATCTTCCTGATCCCCTTGCAACCAAGAGCTCGCTTCGAAGAAATGCTCTCCTAGCACATAAGCATCATTGTTCTCTTGCTTGGATGCTTTTCTAAATTCTTGAACATAGTGAGCGTTATTTTTCGCGCCCTCACCCTCTCCAAGCATATGGATCACATCAAATCGCCACCCATCAACGTTATAAGGACTGCGTAGCCAATGCTTGATCACCGCGTCATCCGATTGATAGATGTAATCTTTCACCAGTTGATTTTCGAAGTTCAAAACAGGCAAGTTGCTTACGCCTTTCCAACCGATATACTCTTTCGACTCTCCCTGAAAGAAATAGTAATCCCGATAAGGTGACTCTGGATGATGAAAAGCACCACACTCGGTCTTGCCACTTTTATCAAACCAAGGATGTTCAGCTGACGTATGATTGAATACGGCATCCAGCACAATTTTCATCTCTCTCTGATGGATATTGGCTGTCAGAGAGGCAAATTGTTGATTTGTACCAAGGTGCGGATCGATATTGAAATAATCCGTTGTGTCATATTTGTGATTACTCAGCGAACTGAAAACTGGATTCAGATAGATCGAAGTGATTCCTAGATCCTGCAAATAATCGAGCTTACTTTCAATACCGGCAAGATCACCGCCATAGAACTCAATTCCCCCTTCTCCTGGTTGAAGGCTCACAGGCTCTCCCCAAGATTTCGCGATAACGTCACGAGTGCCATTTTTGACTTGGTATTCACCGGTGACAATATTAAGAGCAGGATCTTGATTACAAAAACGATCCGGGAAAATTTGATAAAAAACTTGTTTACTCACCCACTCTGGAGGTTGTTGAGTCGCGTTGTATTTAAAATGAAACTCTTTTGCAGGAATCCGCTTACTGACGCCTTTCGCATCTAGCCAATACTGCTGAGTGCCGATAACAACTTTAAATACGTAGTGAGTAAGTGGGCGATCTTTATTGATGACAAACGTCGCTTCCCAGCATTGAAGCCGACCTTGGCGATGGGTTTTATGCAGATCAACAAGGTACTCCTCATTGTCAGGTTCATGTCTGACTTGAACTTTATCGAACTCAATAGCTTCCGTTTTGAAAACAACGGTGAGTAGATCATTGTCGCAACTCAAACCATCAGTAGTTTGAGCGTGGTAGAGAAATGGCGTATTCATAAGCATCCCACATGTCTGTTTTTTCCCATTTTAAAACATGTACAGATAAGAAAAATCCCCCTTCTCGTTTTCAAAAATCGTTAAAAACTGAAAGGGGGATCACATTTAGTAGGCTGAGCTAGAGGGCGTAGCGCCGATAACATCAGCTTTGACTAATTAATAAGCTTTGGTTGAGTTACAAGCTTTAGGTTGAACAATAAGATCTAATTGAGCAACAAGCTATCATCAGCCAACTCTTCGCCCCGGACTTTAGTAAACATTTCTAGTAGATCGGGGACTTGCATATTGGCACGTTGCTCACCAGCAACATCAAGTACAATTTCGCCTTGATGAAGCATTACCGTACGGTCACCGCACGCCAATGCATCTTTCATTGAGTGAGTAACCATCATGACGGTTAGATTAAATTCTTTAACTATTTTCTTTGTTAAATCAATAATAAACGCAGCCATGCGTGGGTCGAGCGCCGCCGTATGCTCATCAAGCAACAATAGCTTACTATCTGACAGAGTCGCCATAACCAAGCTAACAGCCTGGCGTTGCCCTCCAGACAATAATCCAATGTTATCACCTAAACGATCTTCTAAACCTAAACCAAGAATACTGATTCGCTCTTGAAAAAGTTTACGGCGCTTTGAAGAGAGAGAAAGATTCCAACCTCGACGCTTTCCTCGCATATACGCGAGCGCCATATTCTCTTCAATGGTGAGATCACCACAAGTTCCCGCTAAAGGATCTTGAAACACACGAGCACATTGAGTCGCTCTCTGGTCGACCGTTTTTCGGGTAACGTCTAACTCATCAATGATAACGTTTCCTCCGATCATCGGTGTTTCACCCGTTACCGCCCCTAGCAGGGTCGATTTACCCGCACCATTCGAACCAATCACAGTGAGGAACTGATGCTCAGGTACTTCGAGGTCAACCCCTCTCAACGCTCGGTTTTCTAATATCGTTCCAGGGTTAAACGTGACCTGAATATCTTCTAAACGAATCATACCGCCTCCCCTGATGATTTACTTGACTCTGTTCGTGCCTCGATCTTTATCGGCTTACTGAACTTTTTTGCTTTCAGCTTCCCTTTCATTTTTGGTGCAATCAGCGCCGCGGCAACAAGTACAGCTGTGACTAAGTTTAAATCTGATGCTTGTAGACCAAACATTCCTGAACTCAACGCGAAAGCTACGGCTAAACGATACAAAACAGAACCGACAATAACAGCAACCACAGCCATCCAAATCTTACGACTTGGTATGAGTGTCTGCCCCAAAATCACAGCCGCTAAACCGACAACAATGGTTCCTACGCCAGAAGTGACATCAGCGAAGCTATTGGTTTGAGCAAATAGCGCACCCGCGAAACCCACGAAGCCATTCGATAGCGCTAAACCAAAGTAAGTGTAAAACGAGGTGCTTCCCCCCTGTGCTGACACCATTCGCGAGTTCACACCTGTCGCTCTTAGTCCTAAACCAAAATCACTATTAAGCAATCGGATAACAAACCAAGCGGAAAACAAGACAAGAACACCAACGACTAATGGCCGGACATACATTGAATCTCCCATCGCTTCAAAAGGCGTTAAAATTGTATCCTCACCAAGCAAAGCCATGTTTGGGCGACCCATGATCCTAATATTGATAGAAAACGCTGCAATCATAGTCAAAATAGAGGCGAGCAGATGCAAAATTCCACACTTTATCGCCAAAAAGGCAGTCACCCAGCCCGTCATTGACCCTGCAACGATCGCCATTCCCGTCGCAACCCACGGATCAATTCCCGCCACAATAGCAGTAGCAGCAACCGCAGCACCCATAGGAAAACTACCATCGACACTTAAATCGGGGAAGTCTAAAACTCGAAATGTTAGGTAGACACCTAACGCGACTAGGCCATAGATAAGACCTATTTCAATCGCGCCAAAAAACGCAAAAGCAGACATAAATTCTCCTTTTCTGCTTTAAGCGTGGCGATAATTCACCACGCTTAACTCCTTATTTTAGAACTTTCGTCGCTCGATCTAAGACTGAATTAGGAATGACCATACCCAATTTTTTTGCCGCGCCTGCATTAATGACTAAGTCAGAACCTTTTGCCACTTTCACATCAAGTGAACCTGGATCTTGACCTTCAAGAATAGCAACGACGTAATCAGATGTTTGTACACCAATTTGGTAATAATCAAAGCCTAAGCTCGCAACAGCACCGCGTTCAACATAAGAAGTTGCGGCTCCAAAAACAGGTGTTTTCGCTTGATTTGCAGCTACAATCATCCCTTCGATCGCACTTGCCACTGTATTATCAATCAGTGCATACAGCACAT
The DNA here is from genome assembly GCF_005146325.1 of Vibrio genomosp. F6. Classification (NCBI taxonomy): domain Bacteria; kingdom Pseudomonadati; phylum Pseudomonadota; class Gammaproteobacteria; order Vibrionales; family Vibrionaceae; genus Vibrio; species Vibrio genomosp. F6. The sequence goes on from NZ_SYUT01000011.1 coordinate 95,211, forward strand.
CAGATTTAGCTGAAATAGCTTGTGTCGCCGACTGCACATCTGCACTTCGTAATGCTGTCGCTTCAACCAGTTCGATGCCATGTTTATCAGTACTCGCTTTTAACAGCTCCATCAAGCTGACAGCATTTGCCTCACCAGGGTTGTAAACCACGCCAATAGATTTAACTGTCGGCATGAGCTCTTTGATTAATGCCACGTGTTGTTCAACAGGTGATAAATCAGAGAGACCCGTAACGTTTTTCCCTGGTTTCTCTAACTTTCTAACCAATTTGGCACCGACAGGATCAGTCACCGCAGTAAACACAACAGGTATCGAGCGAGTGGCAGAGACAAGAGCTTGAGCAGTCGGAGTCGCGATGCCCACTAAAACATCAGGGCTTTCACCGACGAACTGCCGTGCAATTTGAACAGCAATTGCCGGGTTTCCTTGAGCCGTTTTAAAATCAAATTCTAAATTTTTACCTTGTTCATAACCTTTGGCTTTTAATCCATCAAGTAAGCCTTGGCGTGTTGCATCTAATGCTGGGTGTTCAACAATTTGTGATACCGCGACTTTCGCTGTTTTAGCTAAAAGGCTGGTTGAAGATAGTAGTGCAGCTCCAGCGAGGAATGCAGTAACAATGATCTGATTTGCTTTCATCTTAACTCCTTGATTTAAGCAACGTTGTAATAGGATGTTGTGATTTTGGTACTTTTTATAATATAAACTGTGCGCTTTTTGCGCATCTACCAGTATTATTACCAGTTAGTTAGCTGAAAGGGAAGTTAGATTTAACAAAAAATCAACAAGCGGAATGTCTAATCTATTTTATTGGAAAGTCACAGGTATAAAAAAGCGCCTAGCAAATTCATGCTAGACGCTTAAATGATTGTGTTGTCGAGCTACAATATCACCTAGCCTTGGATACCAACGATAAGCCAAGGGGCATTCGATGTTGTTAAGTCACGTTCTAAGTGCCAAACATCTTCGATGCTCTCTTCAATGCCTTCTGAAGCATCACGGTATCGGCCACTAAATTGCAAACTTAGTTGAGCCTTAGATGAGTCATAATCTGCACGAACAATCTCGGCGTCTACATACATAACGTCTGTATGTTGCTCACCTTCTAATTTTGCACGCTCAGATTTAAGATCTTCAAACAAGCTTGCTGATACATACTCTTCAATCGTATGCAATTCATTATGATTCCATGCACCCTGTAACGTTCTGTAGTGCTCGCGAGAACCATTGATAAATGCAACTTGATCAAAACCTGGTGGGTAGTTGTGCGGGATATCACTTTGCGCAACATTTCCAAAACCGCCACCATTGGATTGAGTTTGTTCAAAATTATGTACGTTCGGCTGCTGTTCAAACTTCTGAGAGTGAGCGCCTCCGAAGGCTTCCTGCCTTTGATGCTGATTCATAGAGCCTTGCTTTGCACCAAGCATACCTCGCATAAGTTTGAAGATGACAAATGCAATCAAGCCCATGATCAGGATATCCATAAATTGGATCCCTTCAAAAGCACCACCAAAGAAAGCGGCCAACAGGCCTCCAGCTAACAGACCACCCAATAAACCGCCCATCAAGCCTTTCTTACTTGAACTCTTAGCCGCGGTTTTGCCCGTTTGATCTTGCTTCAGCGTATTCGTATTTTGTTGTTTAGGAGCAGGAGCGGTTTTAAAGCTCTTACCGAATGACTTGCCACCACCAAATTTCTTAGCTTCAGCGATTGGCGTTATAGCCACTGATACCATCAATAGTGCTACAAGCGAAAAAAAACGTTTCATGTTTATCCTTAGGTTTCTATCTTGCCTATCTCGCAATCATACTCGTTAACTATACACAATGAAATATTCAACCTATGCTGGACATGTATCAGAATATTGCGACACCACACAAATCACACCGTTTTTATTAAGATAATCATAGGTGCTTGTTGACGCCTATCCAACAGCTGACTAGTATATTGAACGTTGTTCATTTAAGAAGTTAATCATGGCACGTAGAAACGATCACACCCGAGAACAGTTAGTTAGCCTCACGTTAGATACCGTAAAAGCTTTTTTAGAAGAAAATACGCATCACGAGCTGAGTTTAAGAAAAGTAGCAAATATGATTGGCTACGTTCCAAGCACCTTAGTCAATGTGTTTGGCAACTATAATCTATTGCTGCTACATGCCATTGCACAAACACTAGATGAGCTATCCGAACAAGCGAAAACTGTTGTCTCTAAAACAACCAACTCTAAAGATGCACTTTATGAGCTCGCCTTTTGCTATCATGATTTCGCGCAGCAACACCCTTATCGTTGGCAGTTAATTTTCCAACATAATATGAATGGTGATCAGTTACCTGAATGGCAAGCTGAACGTATTGATAATATGACTGGAATGCTTGAGTCGCTGCTTGCTGAGCTAGCGCCTTCTCGCTCAAAACAAGAAGTACTACAAGCAAGTCGAGTACTATGGTCTGGCGTACACGGAATTACACTACTCAGTGTTGATGACAAATTCTTTTCCTCTGAACCAATTGATGGTAAAGAACTTATTAATAACCTAATCTCAAATTACCTGATGAACTGGTAATTCAAAGGATACAAAATGTCTCATAGCAGCCAGTCTTCGCTGTTAACTCAAAGAAGATTTCTTCCCTATTTTGTGACGCAGTTTTTCGGAGCTTTCAACGACAACATATTCAAAAATGTCTTGTTATTGTTCGTTGCATTTGCCAGCAAAGAAGCACTTCCAGTCTCCAGCCATTTATTCATCAATCTTGCGGCAGGCCTTTTCATTCTTCCCTTTTTCCTATTCTCGGCTTCCGCTGGGATTCTCGCGGATAAGTATGAGAAATCATGGTTTATCCGTAAAGTTAAGTTAGCTGAAATTGCAATCATGACGTTAGGAGCCATTGGCTTCATTTTTGAAAGCTATGCGATCCTATTGGTTTTACTATTTTTGATGGGAACACAATCTGCATTCTTTGGCCCCGTTAAATACGCATTATTACCGCAACAGCTAAAACCAAAAGAGCTCGTTCCGGGCAATGCTTTGGTTGAAACGGGAACGTTTATCGCCATTTTACTGGGTACTCTTGGCGCTGGCGTTATCGCATCCGCTGAATATGCAAAATATATCGCAGCAGGCAGCGTCATTCTCTTTGCCGTCATGGGGTATTTAGCTAGCCGCTCTATCCCTCACTCTCCCGCTTCGGCACCTGACATTCAATTCAAATGGCGACCTATTGCTCAAACAAAGCAAACCATAGGCATTGCGAAGCAAGATCGTGCGATTTTCCAAGCCATCATGGCAATCAGCTGGTTCTGGTTTCTTGGCGCGTCTTATTTAACTCAATTTCCAAATTTCACCAAGATTTACCTGCAAGGTACCGAAAGCAGTGTTTCCTTTCTGCTCGCTCTGTTTTCTGTTGGTATCGCAATCGGCTCACTGACTTGCGACAAACTGTCAGGACATAGAATCGAAATCGGCATTGTACCTATTGGTAGCCTCGGCATTTCAATCTTTGGCTTCTTAATGGCCACCTCTATTCCAAGCGAACTACCTCAATTTACCCACTTTGCTGAATTCGTTAGTTACGCACCGTTATGGCCGCTCTATTTCTCATTACTGTTTCTAGGGATCTCTGGTGGGATCTTCATTGTGCCCTTGTATGCACTAATGCAACAAAGAGCAAAAGTCACTCAAAGGGCGCAAGTGATTGCGGCTCTGAACATCTATAACTCTCTATTTATGGTTGGCAGTGCGATTCTTGGTATTGTCTGCTTATCCGTTCTATCGCTATCAATACCGCAACTTTTTAGTGTTCTCGCCGTGTTGAATCTACTTGTTACCATTTATTTATGTTTTCAAGTGCCTATATTTTTAGTTCGTTTTTTAATGTGGGTACTCACTCACACCATGTACCGCGTTAAGCATAAAAATTTGCACCACCTTCCAGAACAGGGTGGCGCACTCATCGTGTGCAATCACGTAAGCTATATGGATGCCTTATTACTCAGTGCCGTCTGTCCGCGTTTGATTCGATTTGTGATGGAAGAGAAGTACGCAAACCTTCCTCCTTTAAAACGATTCTTAAAAAGAGCGGGGGTCATACCTATTTCCGCGACAAATCGTTCATCAATAAAACAAGCTTTTACCGATGTTGAACAAGCTCTCTCTGAGGGGCATTTAGTCTGTATTTTCCCAGAAGGCACTCTGACATCAGATGGCGAAATTGGTACTTTTATGCGCGGGATGGACATCATTATCAGACGATCTCCTGTTCCTGTCATTCCAATGAGTTTGAAAGGATTATGGGGAAGCTACTTCAGTCGACACAAAGGTTCCGCCTGCAAAGGGCTACCGACTCGATTATGGTCAAAGTTAGAAATTGAAGCGGGAACACCGGTTGAGGCAAAGCTCGCGACAACACAGTTAATGCGTGAAAAAGTATCAGAGCTAAGAGGAGATTGGCGTTAAGTTTTTCTGAACAAGAGTTCAAAACATTTAGACTTACTTACCAGAGGCTTAACGGTAGAATACTCACTCACATCCATATTAGAAAAACACAATGACTAACTTTAAACAAAAGGCTCCCTTTTTTCTGGCAATTATCATCTGCCTAACCCCGTATATCACATCGCCGACAGCGTTAGTCATTGGCTTTTTATTAGCCACATTGGGTTTAGTTCCAAAAGAGATTGCAGTGGCTAAAATTACCAAGAAGCTACTGGCCTACTCCATTATTGGGCTTGGCTTTGGGATTAACTTTCAGCAAGCTCTGTCCGTTACCAGTAATGGTATCGGTTTGATTGTCACTAGTATCCTCACCACTCTCAGTGTTGGCTGGATACTGGCGAAAAAAATGCAACTTGAAAAGCATACCGCTTATCTTATCTCTGCTGGCACCGCCATTTGTGGGGGTAGCGCGATCGCAGCCGTCGCTCCAGCGATCAAAGCGGACGATGACCAAATTGGGATCGCCCTTGCAACCGTCTTCGTATTGAACTCTATTGCTCTATTTCTATTTCCTGTCATTGGACATGCTCTAGAGTTAAGCCAGCATACATTTGGAACTTGGGCAGCGATTGCGATTCACGATACCTCTTCTGTCGTAGGCGCGGCTTCTGCCTATGGTGAAGAGGCTCTGACAACCGCGACTACCTTAAAACTTGCGCGCGCACTCTGGATCATCCCTGTCGCATTTATCAGCTCGCTCATTTTTAGCAATAAACAGAAAAAAATCACCATTCCATTTTTCATTGTTTTCTACTGTCTTGCTATTTTTGTCAGCGACGCTTTGCCGCAATTTGATGTGGTTTATCAAGGGATTTTCCAACTATCAAAACAGGCACTCGTGGTTTGCCTATTTTTGATTGGTTGCAGTATTTCAGTTGAAAAGCTTAAAGCCGCAGGTGCTAAACCGCTAATTTTCGGAGTCTCATTATGGCTGATGATATCCGTCGGATCGCTAACATGGTTACTGCTGAGCAGATGAGGTTTGAGCGGATTGCTTGTAATTGAGTACCAATGAGGCAACGAGCAAAAAAGCGGTTAATTCGGCAATAGAGCGGACGAGACCTTCGCTCTGAATCGCTAAGGTAATTTGCAGCACTATTGCCACAAGGATAATGATTTTCATAATAAGTCCGTTATTCCAAAGTCCTTTATCTTTGATGCTTATTATGAAGCTAGGTTATAAAAATAATAAATGCCGTTTTGAACTAACACATATCCAATTCAAATAAGTTAATTCAAAAAGGCAAATTGACTACTCGCCCTTTTCTGATCGCAGGTGCATCCACTCTGTCTGTTGAAGCCAGTTTGATAGCGCTTTACGTGACACTTTTATCCCTACCGATTCTATTACAGGCATCCGAAAGTATGCGATTGGAAACTTAAACTTATCGAGTTTCCCATCCAAATACTGACGATAAGCGAAATCCTCATCTAACCGCTCACTGTCGATGATCGCCACAGGTCGAAAACCAAACTCAGCATCTTCGACGGGAATAATAAACGCCTGCCGAATTTGAGGATGACGGTTCAGCACGGCTTCAATCTCTTCACAATGAATATTCTCTCCACCAGAAATAAACTGATTATCCGCCCTTCCTAATACCATTAGCTCATCAGATTGCCACTGACCTAAATCTTTACTATCAAACCAACCTCCCTCATTCAGCGGCTTTAATTGGCCTTGATGGTAATAACCACTCGCAAGCGTTTCACCGCTAATATAGATGCGCTGATCAACGATTTTCAGTTTCCGCTTCGGTAATAAGAATCCGGCACTGGATATTGAATCGAGTCGTTTAGCTGTCACCGTTGAAGCGGCTTCTGTCATCCCATAGCCGAGCCAAGTATCAATACCGACTAACTGTGCTTGCTGCGCGAGCGTATGTGGAATATGGCTTCCCCCGAGTAATACACGTTTGAGGGTGAGTGACCGCTTGCTATCAAGAAGCCGTTTTAATTGTGTGCTCACTAAAGAGGCGTGCGTAACCTCTTGAATATCGGAGTCCAAATCTCCGGAGCCGATCTTGAGCTCCCCCCCGGCCACCAGCCAGCGCCAGATAATCGCCAACCCAGACACATGATACATCGGCAAACTTAATAGCCATCTATCAGATGCTTGATATTCAAAACACTCCAGAAGCCCTTCCGCTGAAGCAATATGCTGCGCCTCAGTATGTGCGACCGCTTTGGGCTCGCCCGTTGAGCCAGAGGTGAAGATAATTGATCCAAGTCCCTTAGGGTGACTGCGAGGCGTTTCCAGTACAGATCCATATTGCTTCTCAGGTGAGAGTTCTAGCAAGTGCAGTGGAGTGACGTTTACTATTTGATTTGTGGTCGCCAGTCGCTCTAACTCTGCCTTAGATAGGGGAAGCTCACTGGGATTGGGCATCCAAATTGACGGAACCTGAGTCTCAGCATACAAAATATCTAATTTACGCTTGAGCTGCGCCAAGGGCTGAGGAGGACAAATCGCAGGTAGAATGCCTAGACGTAAGCAAGCCAGATAAACGAGTGGGAATTCGGGTTGATTCTTACCAACAAAAACCAAGACATCACCACGACCAAGCCCTTGGGAGCATAAAGTCGAAGCATAATCATCAATAATACATTTCAACGTTTGCCAATTGATCTGCATTTTTCCTGAGATCAACGCTGTTGAAAAAGGGCTCTGCTGAGCCCATTTTTTTAGCAATGCCGACGCTGACATATTACCCCTGCCACACCAATTCTTGCTCTGCAAGTGGTGCCACTGGAATCTCGCAATCAGGCCAAGAGATTTCCAATTGCGACTTAAACAAGCCTATTGTATCCAACCCTGGAACTTCATCCGGCAATTGCCATTTTGAAAAACGAGCCAACTGAGTTAAACCTAAGCTCGACTCAATACTAGAGCTGATCACGACTTGAATACCAAGCGCTTGAGCTCTTTCAATCAATTCAATACAAAAATAGGCTGAACCGATCAAACTTGGCTTAATCACGATCGCTTTCACCCCCGTTAGTTCATCTAACGAAAAGTTTGGCTCTCGAACTGCTTTTTGCAATGTCTCATCCCAAGCGATCGCAATTCCGGTATCAATAGCGAAAGCAAGGCTATCGGCTGGCGACTGACAAGGCTCTTCAATAAACGCAATCCGTTGACGAACAGAAGGCGTAACATACTTGGCAAACTGCTGAGCTTTGGCTAACTTCCATGCTTGATTCGCATCTAAACGCAGTGATAAATCTGGAATTGACTCTAAAAACAGATCAACAATCATTCCATCGCGAATGGCTTCGTACAGTCCGACTTTGATTTTGGCAATTTTCTTTCCATTCATCTGATTCAAGACAGGAATTAACTCATCAGGGTCACCGCTACACAAAGGAGCCGCTTGATAATTCCCCTCTATGGGTAACTCACTGTTCAATTCCATCTTTGCCATTGATAGGCCGAATGCAACTGAAGGTACTAACGCCTCAAACGAGAATTCACCACCATTTACCCATGTTTCCAGTTGCGCTTGAGCTTGCTGTCCCGCCTCTTCCATTGATTCAAGACTAAAACCGGGTAATGGCGCTATCTCTCCACGCCCTTGCTTTCCGTCCTGTTCAATTTCAACAATCCAGCCTTGACGTTCTGTCAGTTTGTTTTCGCGAAGTATCACCCCACTGTCCATAGGGAGAGCGTAGCGATAGAGCTTGGCAGTGCGCATATAATTTGAGTCCTAAGTTGGTAACGGTGATAAGTTGGTAACGGTGATAAGTAAGTCACTGAGAATAGAAGAGTCATAAGCTTAGGTGAAAAATCATCACCTAAGCTTAAAATCACCAAATGAATTATGGGTTACGCGGGAATTTATCGAAATCAGGACGACGCTTTTCATTAAATGCGTTACGTCCTTCTTGGCCTTCTTCAGTCATGTAGAACATCATCGTCGCATTACCAGCCAACTCTTGAAGGCCTGCTTGACCATCACAGTCCGCATTAAGCGCCGCTTTCAGGCAACGTAATGCCATTGGGCTATGCTGTAGAACTTCACGACACCAACGTACCGTCTCTTTTTCAAGATCCGCAACAGGTACAACAGTATTCACCAGACCCATCGCTTCTGCTTCTTGAGCATTATAAAAACGACATAAGAACCAAATCTCACGCGCTTTCTTCTGCCCTACAATACGAGCCATATAAGACGCGCCCCAGCCACCATCAAAAGAGCCCACTTTAGGCCCTGTTTGACCAAACTGAGCATTTTCAGCCGCAATGGTTAAATCACACATCATGTGTAATACGTGACCACCACCAACCGCCCAGCCAGAAACGGCGGCTATCACAGGTTTTGGGCAAGTACGAATTTGACGTTGGAAATCCAACACGTTTAAGTGATGAGTTCCGCTGTCATCTTGGTAGCCGCCGTAATCGCCACGGATTTTTTGGTCACCACCAGAACAGAATGCATCTTCACCTAAACCCGTCAGGATAATCACACCCACTTTTTCGTCATAACGCGCATCAGCCAACGCATTAATCATCTCTTTCACAGTCTGTGGGCGGAATGCATTATGAACTTGAGGACGAGCAATAGTGATCTTTGCGATGCCATCTGCCGATTTTTGGTAATGAATGTCTTCGTATTCAGTCCCGCAATCTTTCCAGTTTACCGGTGCGTATAGTTCTTCTTCTGAAATGCCTACTGTTTTTGCCATGGTTGTTCCCATTGTTCTATTTCATGATTAATGTTTAACGTCATTAATCGATTTAATTGATTCACTTAATAAGCGAATAACGGTTGCGACTTGCTTTGGTTGCTCCTGATGAACGTTATGCCCTGCGTTGTCTATTTGCGAAAAAGAGAACTGACTTTCTTTTGCAAGCTGACAAAATTTGGCGTCTTTCTCTCCACAGAGATAATGAATAGGTAGCGACGATTGCTGCAAATCACTTAATAAATAAGGCTGTTTCGCCAAAGAGGTTGATAACAGCATTTTTGCGACCGAGTCACCAAGATTATCACTGCGCTTAGCGATCAAGGTTTGTCTTTGCTCATGGTTTAGTGAAGAAAAGACACCTTGTTGATACCAATCGGATAAAACCTGTTCGATCGGTTGTGTCGTGAATCGTTCAGCCCAATATTGGTCGCTTTCCCAGCGTGCAATTCGAGCCTCTTCATCTGATAAACCGAAATTTCCGGCTTCAATAATCATCAACTGAATATTAAAACAAGACAGTAACTCTTTTGCGGCTGCGTACATCGCAATCCGCCCACCAAGAGAATAGCCCACGAGAATTATAGGATATTGGGGAGACATCAAGGAACGATCTAACGCAGAAAGTATGGTTTGTTTGATGAGCTGACAGCAATGCTCAAACCCATCGCAACTCAAATGCTGACTCTGCCCATGACCGGGAAGATCAACGATAAGCTGTGGGTAGTCATCAAGCTCATTCAAACACGCTTGCCAATCTTTGCCCGTTCCAAGCAGGCCATGAAGAAACAACAGTAGTGGTTTCTCGTCCGAACCGCTCGGTAACATCAGCTGACTATGAAGCATGGATCTGCTGCATAAGTTGATTCAATTGAGTTGACGCTTGCTCTGCAGGGGTAATCACTTCAACAAGTAAAACACCCGTTCCCGATTCAAAATGATCAGCAATTGCCTGACGATATGCAGAAAGCGTTTGCGGCTGGCAATAAGCTAAATTAAATTGCTTCGCGGCATGCTCAAATTGATACCCGTGAGGCATTTGATATAACGACTGTTTCTTCTGTTTTGGCACAGGAAGTAGATCGAAAATTGCCCCACCATCATTGTTTGTCACCACAACCACCATCGCTTGAGGGCAATGGTTTAACAACGCTAATGAATTCAAGTCATAGAGCAGCGCAGTATCTCCAATAAGCATCAGCATCGAACGTTGACGAGCTCGCTGGACACCAGAAGCCGTAGCCACTAACCCATCAATTCCCGAAGCACCTCGGTTAGTGAACACTTCGTTATTGGGTAAATCCCCTAGCATATCCACTAAACGAACAATCAGGCTATTACCTAGAAAAACATCATGTTGCTCAGCTTGAGTCGCGACATCAACAGCAACCACCAACTCGGTTAAGTCCTCGCCACTAGATACCTGAGCTTGAGCGAGATGAGTAATTTTTTCCGATGAGCAGATAAGGCCGTCAGCCCAGCCCGAGTTTGTCATCCCTATCAATGGTAGAGAACAAGACTCAATAAATTGGCTTGCCGAACTCACAACATGCCGTTGCGGAAGGTGACTTTGGTTAATGCGGTGAGCATCAGGTGAAACCACGAGATAGTGACCACTCATCTGTGGCACTGTCTGCTCAATCCATTGATTTAAGCGTTTGGAGACAATTCGCTCACCAAACTGAATGATCACATCGCATTGAGCCAGCGTCTCTTTTGTTTCGGCTTTCTGCATCCACAAATCATAATGACGCCATGCACTGCTTATCCCCGATTGAGGATCACACAGTAACGGCCAGCCAATAGATTGGGCAAAATCTGCCACTTTCTGAGACTCTTGCAGTGGCAAACTTCCTACGATAATCACGCCTTTTTTATCAATCCAATCTGCAGGTTGGACATCGCTTACCGCTGCTGAATAAGTTTGAAAAGTATGAGTATAAGGCTCACTACTGCTTTTCCAGCGAGATAATGGCGCTAAGTAGTCAGAAAACGCCTCTTTTGAACCCGAAGAGTACAAAGGCTCTGGAAATGGACAGTTGATGTGTACACTGCCACCCACTAAACCTTGCTGGTGCAATAACTTATCCGTTGTCGTCAATAACCAAGCTAAAGGAACAGACGTTGATGGGCTAGGTAAATTTTGAGCTGCCACCACATGAGAAGAGAAAATACCGACTTGATCGATGGCTTGATTCGCACCGCAATTGACTAATTCGACAGGGCGATCTGCGGTTAATACCACCAACTTCTCCCCTGTCAATTTTGATTCTGCAATGGCTGGCAACAAGTTAGCGACAGCAGTACCCGATGTGACAATAATCGCCACAGGTTTATTGCTCGCTTTCGCCAATCCCAATGCTAAAAAGCCTAAGCCTCTTTCGTCGAAGTGAGTATGCAGATTCAAGTGCATGTTTGCATCGGCTTCCAGTGTTAACGGTGTCGAACGTGACCCCGGAGCAACACAAACCTCTTCAACACCTAGTCTTACCAACTCTTCCAATAAGGTCTCAGACCAAATACGATTAAGAACCGCTTGGTCAGTACTCATGATGCAACACCTAACGGTGGATTGTCTGATATTAAACTAAGTAACGTTGCCATCTTCTTATTTAACTCTTGCCATTCATGTTCGGCATTAGAACCCGGTACAATCCCTGCGCCAGCAAATAATTGAACTTGATTATCAACAATCAATGCACTGCGGATCGCGACACAAAATTCCGCTTTCTGGTGACTAATATAACCGACAGATCCAGCATACCAACCGCGAGCAAAAGGTTCATTCTCTTGAATAAATTGCATCGCTTCTGCTCGAGGTAAACCCGCTACAGCAGCGGTTGGCTGAAGAGCACCAAGCAGTTGCACACCATTGGTATTCGGCTTGAGTTGTGCGTGAATGCTTCGCTTTAAATGCTGCACTTTTCTTAGTCGAACTAATCTTGCCTCTTGCTGAACATTCACGGTTTCTGAGTGCTGGGTTAACCTTTCAACAATGTCATCAACAACGTACTGATTTTCATTAAGATTTTTTGCATCTTGAGATAACCAATTCGCCAATTCCATATCTTGCGTCGCATTCTTACCACGGCCAATCGTGCCTGCCAGCGCTTCGGTATGTAGCTCTTGTCCAAAGCGACTATAAAGCCTTTCAGGTGTTGATCCCATAAAGCTATGCTTCGAATCTAACGACATCATGAAATGAAAACTATGGTGATTCTGTTCATAGCTTGCTTTAAGTAATTGTGCCGAACAAATTGGAGCATCGAGTTTTAAGACAGTCTTTCTTGCCAGAACCACCTTTTTGAAATCGTCCACTTCAATGCCAGAAAGCACTCGTTCCACTAAATCAGCCCAAATCGCTTTTGATGGCGTGTGCTCGGTATGCTCTATTTGAGCACTCAACGGAAGCAGACTCTGCACGTCACAAACTATTTTATTGAGAGCGTTGATCAAAGTTTGCTTTTCAGACGGTAAATTCACCGCTATCGACCATTGATCATCATATCGAATCAATTCTATTTGCGGTAAAAAGAAAAACGACTCCATACAACGACGATTCTTTTCTGTATGGCCGTCAAACGAGCGCCCTCCCCAGATCCGTTGGCCTTCACCAAGGATCGTATAAGCGGGAGCGGGATCTGAAAATGTATGTACCTTACCTAAAGCAACCACTTCTTCACGAGTATCACGAGATTGCCAGTAAAACTTAGGAAATATAGGTTGAGCTTCAAGCCAGTCAATAAATACAAACGGAGGCTTTTCATCCAACCTTTCAACAAGGCGAACCTCTTTGGGAGTCGAGCTCTTCACTCGCTCAACTAACGTTTGTATGGCTTGATAAAAATGGGACAAATCAACCTCGTACACATCAAAAATTCGTATATTGGGGGATACTCTATTTATAGACCACTATCAAATCAAGGATGCGATTGAGGTTTTGTGTTTATTAACAATAAACACACATAACAAAATGTACAAAGCTCACCCGTTAATGCGCTTATTTACAGATTTTTATTCTATCAAACAGTGATTTGATGTACTTTAATAAAGTAATTAATTATTTTTTAGGAATTCGACAATGCAAAATATCGGGATGTCGTCAAAACTCAACAGTGTCTGCTACGATATTAGAGGACCTGTGCTCAAACATGCTAAGCGCATGGAGGAAGAGGGGCATAAAATACTGAAGCTCAATATTGGTAATCCAGCCCCATTCGGTTTTGACGCCCCAGATGAGATTCTTGTGGATGTGATCCGTAACTTACCCACGTCTCAAGGCTATTGTGATTCCAAAGGCATTTATTCCGCGAGAAAAGCGGTGGTTCAGCACTACCAGCGTCGCGGACTACTCAATCTTGATGTTGAAGATGTTTATATCGGAAACGGTGCATCTGAACTGATTGTGATGGCAATGCAAGCCTTACTGAATAATGGCGATGAAATGCTGGTTCCAGCACCGGATTACCCACTATGGACGGCATCAGTTGCTTTGTCTGGGGGCTCCGCGGTTCATTACCTGTGTGATGAAGAGTCAGATTGGTACCCTGATCTGGATGATATTAAGAGAAAAATAACGCCAAAAACTCGCGGTATTGTTCTTATTAACCCAAACAACCCGACAGGTGCGGTTTACAGCCGCGATTTCCTATTAGAGATCGTAGAAATTGCTCGTAAGCATAAGCTCATTATTTTTGCTGATGAAATTTACGATAAAGTACTTTATGACGGTGCAACCCACACCTCTATCTCAACACTAGCCGATGACGTATTAATGGTGACCTTTAACGGGTTATCTAAAGCTTATCGCGTATGTGGTTTCCGTGGTGGTTGGATGTTTATCACAGGACCTAAGCAATTTGCTAAAGGCTACATTGATGGCCTAGAGATGCTTGCCTCCATGCGTCTGTGTGCCAACGTACCTATGCAACATGCTATTCAGACAGCGTTGGGGGGTTATCAAAGTATCAACGAATTAATTCTTCCTGGAGGGCGATTACTCGAACAGCGAGATCGTGCTTGGGAACTGATCAACCAAGTCCCAGGGGTATCCTGTGTCAAACCGAAAGGTGCGATGTACTTATTCCCTAAGATCGACACCAAGATGTACAACATCAAAGACGATCAAAAAATGGTTCTCGACTTCCTTAAACAGGAAAAAGTGTTACTCGTACAAGGCACAGGCTTTAACTGGCCGAAACCGGACCATTTCCGCATTGTGACACTACCACGAGTGGAAGATTTAGAAATAGCCATTGGCCGATTTGAACGTTTCTTATCGGGTTATAGCCAGTAAACCTTTCTTTCGTAAACCTTTATCTCTACTCTTAATAGGTGCTGTACATTACAGCACCTATTTTTTTATGATGTAAAATCAACAAGCCACTATTAAACCAATCAGCATTATGAAACCAATAAGCATTATGAAACCAATAAGCGCTAAGAGATAAACAATAAAGGATTAGATAGTTATGGAAGAGACCGTTATAGAAGGAAAAACGCCTCAAAAGAGCCATTTTAGGGATGTACCACGATACCAGCGAGGTCCTTAGTAAGGATTAGTTCGTTTTCTTAAATATATGTAAACCAGCACCTTAGTTCGTTAATCTACAAAAGTTGACAAAACGGTTTCACGAGGAGAATCAAATGAAGAACAAGCAGAGTACGTTCATGGCATGGGTTACGCGGATGCCGCTTATCAAACGTTGGGCATTAATGCACTGCTTTCAAGAAGAAAACGTTTCTGAGCATTCACATCAAGTTTCAGTCATAGCTCATCTATTGACAGTGATCAGAAATAAGCGTTATGGAGGGAACCTAAGCCCTGAGCGAGCGGCGGTGATAGCTATTTATCATGAAATCTCTGAAACCAAACTTCAGGATATGAATTCAAAAACCAAATATCATAGCCCTGAATTTACCGCAGCATTTAAGAAACTTGAAGACATTGCAGAGCAAGAATGCCTAGATACTTTACCTGAAGATTTACGTGATGAGTTCTCGGGTCTACTTGTTCAGAAAAATGTAGACGCTGAATATAAATCGATAGTAAAAGCAGCGGACATCCTTGCCGCCTATATCAAAGCGTTAAATGAGCTTAGATTTAGCAACGATGAATTTTTACACGTCAAGGAAGGGCTCGATCATCGAATTGAGAAGCTTATTGAAACTATGCCTGAAGTTAAAGATTTTATGGATGTGTTTTGCGATAGCTGTACAACAACATTTGATAAGATTTCAGGATAAAGTCTCCTGACCGCTTCCAATATCTTGACCATTGACTGTGATTACCGAGGGAGGTTGACGATCTAAATACCGAAGGATTCTGTCGTTGTCACTCTAGTGCTCATCGACCAACCAACTACTTGCCGTGAGTACAGGTCAATAATGGTAGCCAAATACACCCAACTTTCACTTGTTGCAAGGTAAGTGATATCTCTAGCCCATTTTTGATTGGGTGCTGTTGCATTAAAGTCCTGCTCAAGCAAATTCGGCCTAGTAGGCAACTGAATGCTTATACTTTCTGTCTGTCGTACATTTGAACTTACAAGCGGCCTTCGCTACAAGCTTCTGTTGATTCATGTTCGCCACAATGGTCTTCACATCGTGTTTATGAACATTGTCTTCAAGATTTTTTTGAATTCGTCTTGCACCATCGCGTTCTTTTTTATCATCAAAGACCGCTCAAACTTTACTATCAAGCTGCTTACTCTGCTCCTTGCGTTGAGTGACCTTATGACGATTCTCAATTCAATAATAAAACCCATTTCGAGAAACCCAAAACACCTTAGCCATACGGACAATTTTATATCGCATCAGGTGTTCGAGTATAAACTCATAGCAATCTGTTTGAGATTTTTCGCGAAGTAGCTGACCTTTTTAACGGTGTCTAACTCTTCAGCTTACTCGGCTAATAATCATTTGAACTTGGCATTTCCAATTGCTAACTCTTTTCTCTATCGCTGGTATTTATGTCTTTTTTTAATAGCTTCACGCCATCCATAGATCTGAGATTCATATAACGATAGTTGTCTTACCGCTTTGCAGAGTGTGCATATAGCATTATCTAAATACTGATAATGTATGCACGGTATGTGAGTTCTACTGGCCTTTTTTATAATTGCTGTTGCATATTTATAAAGTATACAGTAGCTTGCGCCCAAAACCTGCGTGAATAACAAACTAATTGCGCTTAAAAACAATACATTAGGAAATGAAATGAGAGACTTAAGGGATAAATTTAAACTCCTTACTATTGCTGGCTTAGCTCTACTATTGACTGCATGTAGTAGCACGCCTCAACCAACAGTTACATTAAACACTAACTTGTTTTCCAAGGATGATTTGAAAATTGGTGTTGTTTATATTTCTCCTGAAGAAAAAGCAACGACCCATATATTTGGAGCAAGTTGTTTGCTTTGCTATGGTGTAGCATCTGCATTAACAAGTGAACTGGATACCCATCTAGAAACTACGATTACAACTGATGAACTAACTAAGATGAGGGATTTGGTGCTATCAGAATACTCTCAGCGTTCAAAGAATGTAGAGTTGATAGAGTTACCAACTTCGATAAATGAGTTAAATGACTTTAATGGAGAACTGGGATTTGCTAAAAAAGATTTCAGAGCATTCAAAGAAAACTTTGGCATTGATTTATTAGTGGTTTTAGAGATATCTCGTCATGGAGCATATCGTAGTTTCAGCGATTATATACCTAATGGAGATCCACAAGGCCATGTCGCTGGATTACTGTATTCAGTTGACCTAAACACCAATGCATACGTTCAATATATGGTAATCAATGAAATCATTCAGCCGTCTGGTGAGTGGGATGAGCCAGCTAGCTTCCCTAGTGTGACGACATCTTATTACCAAGCAATTGAAAATGGAAAGAAAAAAATCGAAATCGCTATTTAATTCATGTTAGTTATTGGATGAAAAATATGCGATTTTTATTAATGATTTTCACTATAACTTTGATAGGGTGTGGCAGCACACCCTACCGAGATGATTACGCTAAACATGTAAATCTAATAGCAGACAACCATATTGATAAAGCGAACTTTAAGTTTAGTTTTGCTAATAACACAAATGTCGATTTGCGCGGGTTGTATTTACAAAACAACACCGCTGACGCCTCGCCAATGGTGTATCAAGGTGGAGCTGGGTTAATCGGTTTACTAGTTCAGATTGGTACACACTCTTCCTTGGTGGAGTCTGAAAGGAATAACAAGCTAACTAAGGAGCAAAAACAAGCTAACAAAAAAATATTACCTCTAATAAGCAAGTCAAAAGAGATACTTTTAATTGACCTCATAGGGGATTATAACTTCCAGCTGATGAGTCAGGAAAATGAAGATCCTGATACTATCAATATCAAGCCTATTTTCTTTAGCAATAGTGACATGACGAAGCTTTCACTGAAATCGATTGTTTGGTTACCATTACAAGAAAAAAGCAATAGTCGGAAACAAAAGCTAAAATATAAAAACCTGATTCAGGTATACAGCCCTAAGTTAACTGACTCTCAAAGTCAAAAACTCATCGAGGGAGACAGTGAGTATTTATCTGAAGTGTTATCATCTTTACTAAAAACTGCACTGTATATCACTAGAAATGAACTTACAGGTCAGTATTATAAAATTAAAAATCCGGCTCATACTTTTATAATTGAGGATGATTCTAATATAAAAGTCATTCGAGGTTCAGTTGTTGAGGAAAAATGTGAATACCAAATAATCCAAGATGTTCATTCTTGGCTGATCGCCTACCCTAACCCTAAAGGCACTTGTAGTTGAAATAACTGGCGTAACTGATGCTTCTCTGCATCAAATGCAAAATGAACTGATCGTCGCGAATGTGCTTGAACATTAGAGCACAACTACACCGAGTGAGCTGCTCCAGTCAGACTGGACACTTAACTAAGCGACATTTTGCTTTTCAAAGTTCATTGGGCTCAGATACCCAATGGCACTTGTGCCTTCTCGTTCGATTATAATCAACCTCTATGTACTCGAAGATCGTTTGGCGGATCACTAATCAGTGATCTCCCGACTCCGGTCAAATACTACAATCCCGAAATTGCCAAAGAGTATAAGGAAATCGAAGCCGCGGCAGAGCATAAACTTCTTTCTATGCTACCTGACGAATTTAAAGAGGACTTTGCAACAGCGACATACGCCTGAAATGGAGTACTTTCTGCAAACCTTCGCACCAAGCTTTGAATTAACACTAGACGAAATCAACTAACACACTGTAACGTAAGGGGATAACAGAGGAGTCACAGCATGGATATTGACTTAAACCCTCAGTGGTTAGAAAGAGATAATGACGAACATAAAATTAGACGCGACGATCACCGAAGCCCGTTTCAGCGTGATCGTGCTAGGATCTTACACTCTGCGGCTTTTAGACGCCTACAAGCTAAAACCCAGGTTCATGGTACGTCGGTTAATGATTTCCACCGAACTCGGCTCACTCACTCCTTAGAGGCCGCACAGCTAGGTTCTGGCATTGTGGCTCAAATCAAAAAGAAACAACCTGAGTACCGCGGCTTGTTGCCTTCTGATAGCTTAATTGAATCCATCTGCCTTGCTCATGATATTGGTCACCCACCTTATGGACATGGCGGTGAAGTCGCGCTCAACTACATGATGCGTGATCATGGTGGTTTTGAAGGCAATGCCCAAACTTTTCGAATAGTAAGCCGTTTAGAACCATACACAGAGCATCACGGTATGAACCTATCTCGACGTACTCTATTGGGTTTAATTAAGTACCCAGCGTTATTGAGCCAAACTCGTTCGCACGTTCAGCCCAAACCTGTTGAGCATCAACGTCGACTAAAAGCGAAAGATTGGTCTCCGGCAAAAGGTATTTACGACCAAGATAAACCGATTCTTGATTGGGTATTCTCTCCTCTTAGCACCCAAGATAAAGCGCTATTCTCCACAATGCGTGAAAGTGATGTTTCAGAGTTTGAGCACCAGAAAACCCAGTATAAATCCATTGATTGTTCGATTATGGAGCTTGCCGATGACATCGCTTATGGGGTCCACGATCTTGAAGATGCCATCGTGCTAGGTTTAGTGACTCGCCAACAATGGCAAGAGTCTGCAGCAAGTCAATTAGCAGAATGTGGTGATAAGTGGTTTGAATCCAACCTAGAGTCGATTAATGAGATGCTTTTTTCTGGAAAACATCATTTAAGAAAAGATGCCATAGGCGGAATGGTCAACGCCCTGCTGACCAGTATTAGCATTCAAAAGGTTCCTGCACCCTTCGAATCAGAACTCCTTGCGTACAATGCATACTTAGAGAAACCAATGGCCGACGCCCTAGAAGTCTTAAAAGGCTTTGTTAGCCAGTTTGTTATCCAAATACCTCAAGTCCAAATTGTAGAGTACAAAGGTCAACAGATCATAATGGATATGTTTGAAGCTTTTAGCGCCGATCCAGAAAGATTACTACCCGAATCAACACAACAATTGTGGCGAGATGCCAACCAGAAGCATGGCGATGGAATGAGAGTTATCGCGGACTATATTTCTGCGATGACCGATGGTTTTGCCCAGCAGTTACACCAGCAACTGTTCTCATCCCATTAAAAGTGGGCTCAAAACCCAATCATTGCCCTCTAATCACTGAGCTTTGATAGATAGTTTTTTTCAAACACTCCAGGGGGCATTTGCTTAATTTGAAACTCAATCATGTTATCAAATGCTTCAAGCAGCGGTGAAAAATCATTTTCAGGCTCTAGCAAAGACAAAATATGATAGCCCGCCTCTACCGTTGAAAGACTATTACTTGAAGGGGCTTTCCGAATTCGATAATTCCCCTGCAGATCCGTTGGCAGGTGGATGCAAGTTAAGTCGCGCAAATTGTTCGATACTTGCCACATTTTAAATGCTTTCTTCCATGTTCCATCCAACAGAATCACACGTAGTCTCTTTTCATCTCCAAACCTTCTGTCAGGATCTTGTACCTGCTTGAACGCCTGAATATCTGTCGATTTTTCGCTTGGGTAAAGAATGACATGCTCGACCTCACTTTCACTGAGCAAACCATTGAGTTCTACATTATCAGAAAAGTCTTCACCTACGATTAGTCGACTGTTCGGCAATGAAAGAGATAGAATTCTCGCCGTTCCCATCGGTCTATTTTCTTCTGTCGAATGCTGAAGAATGATAAGCTCAACCGAAGTCGAAAGGGTTTTAATCCAGTCACATATGCATGCTTTGAGTGATTTTCGACATTTACTGCAATATCTATACATGGAGTAACAGTGTACCTATTTTTAGTAATAATGAGCGGCGTTTGCCTTGCTTTTCAGATACCAGAATTACAATCGTGGGCAACATGGGATGCATCCGCCATTGTTTCTGGCCAGTGGTGGCGGATCCTAACAGGAAACCTCACTCATACCAATGCCATGCACCTTATCATGAACATTGCAGGGCTATGGGTTATTACTCACTTATTTAAACCGACGGCTAAGCATGTTGCTTTTGTGCTGCTTTGTTGCTGCGCAGTGGTTGGTATCGCTTTATTGGCAACAGAGATGCAACGCTATGTTGGGTTGTCAGGTGTCCTGCATGGACTATTTGGATATTTCGCACTCAGAGAAGCTTTAGAGGGAAGGAAAAGCAGCTGGCTACTCGTGGGTGGATTAGTAGCTAAAGTCGCTTGGGAGCAATCATACGGAGCTTCAACAAGCACGAGTGCAATGATCAACGCCCGAGTGGCCATTGAGGCACACCTAGTAGGGGCTCTCGGAGGAACTTTGTTAGCTTTGCTCACCCTATCAGTCCAAAAAATCACCGCATCAGATAACGAGTCTCATGAGTAAATCTTTTCATGATATTTTCATGAGACCCTTTAAGCGGTTAGAGACATAGCCAAAGTAACAGTACCTTGTGCTCTATTTATGTAGTTCTATTTACGTAGCTTTATTTATGTAGCTTTATAACTGTATTCTTTCACTGTTTTTTTCTAATGTTGACCTTCCAATACCTTTCACATTCGTCAACTCTTCAGCCGATTGAAACTCACCATTGGCTTTTCTATAGTCCACAATATCTTGTGCTCTCTTCTTACCAACACCTTTTAGTAAGGTGGCAAGCTCCTCTGCAGAAGCGGTATTAATATTCACCGTAATTTCAATGCCATCATGCTTAGTAAGCGTACTCTCTTCAGCCGCAAAAGCAGAAATGGGTAATGATATCGCCAGAATCAGAG
This sequence comes from Vibrio genomosp. F6, assembly GCF_005146325.1. Lineage (NCBI taxonomy): Bacteria > Pseudomonadati > Pseudomonadota > Gammaproteobacteria > Vibrionales > Vibrionaceae > Vibrio > Vibrio genomosp. F6. The sequence goes on from NZ_SYUT01000011.1 coordinate 116,638, forward strand.
TCAATAGGTATTTACGTAAAAGCATATTCAATTCCTTTTAAATAGATTGGAATGAAATAATAGCGATGATGCAGAAATGAAGGTTGGGGAAGCCAGAAAAATAAAACGGGCCACAAATGTGACCCGTTTTCATATTCATATCTATTACATGTTAATTGCCTACTGGCTCACAACATAATACTCAATGCTGGTATTTTTACGTAATACACTTAGCACGGCATTCAGATCTTGCTGAGTGTTGCTACGCTCAAGTTGAGCACCAATCTGTTCGCTGTATGCAGGGTTAATATTTGCTGCAACGTTAGACAGTTCAACAACAATGATATTGCCTTCAGCATCTTTAGATTGACCAAATGTCACTTTATCCGCTTCTGGCTTAGCGAAAGTAAATACTGACGTTGCCAATGGAGAGCTACGGTCGATAGTCTCAACATCACCAAACTCTAGGCCATTGTCAGCTAAAATCGCAGTATTGCCCGCTTCTAGTTCTGACACCAACGTCGAACCAAGTTCGATAGCTTGCTGTTCACCTTTATTTTTTGAAAGCTGAGTAACCACTTGTGCTTTCACGTCTTCTAAAGGCAGCACTTTCTCATCGCGAGTATCTTCTACACGAACAACGATAATATGCTCAGGAGCAACTTCAATCGCTTCTGAATTCAAACCATCTTCTTTCACTTCAGGGCTAAGAATCGCGTCAATAACCGCAGGTGCTTTCAGTAGTTCTGGCGCATCAACTTGAGAGATGAAGTCAGTGGTTTTGATCTCTTGGCTGATAGCTTGAGCAGCATCATCTAATGAGTCAGGGTATTCAAACGCCACTCTCTCTAATTCAGATTGCAGCTCGTAGAACTGATCAACGGCTTTCTGATCAACCAGTTCAGTCTTGATTTCACCAACAACATCAGTAAACGGTTGAGCTTCAGACGCTTTCACTTCATCTAATTTGATGATGTGGAAACCGAAATCAGATTTCACCACGGCGCTAATGTCACCCGCTTTTTGCAAACCAAATGCTGCAACTTCAAATGCAGGGTCCATTACGTCACGTTCAACCCAACCAAGATCACCACCCGCTTCTGCACTGCCGAAATCTTCTGATTTTTCTTCAGCGAGTGTCGCAAAATCAGCACCATTGTTAAGTTCAGCTAAAATAGCGTCTGCAGCGTCTTCGCTTTGAGTCAGAATGTGGCTCACTTTACGCTGCTCTGCTGTTGAGTACTTATCCATATGATCTTGGTAGTACTGTTGTGCATCCGCATCAGAAACGGTTACTTGCGATTTTAGTTGCTCAGCAGATAGCTCAACATAAGCGACTTTTACCTGCTCTGGGCGAGTAAAGCGTGCGGCATTATCTTGGTAAAACTGTTGAATCTCTTCGTCCGTCAATTCTGCGTTTTTCGCAAATTCATTGAGTGACAAAGTTACCGTGCGAATATCACGAGTTTGAGTGATTAGCTTGCTCTGAGCATCAATCTCACTTGGCAGCGTAAACTCACTACTTTCTAGTGCCGTAAGAAGCTGAGTACGCATTACGTCACGACGCATGTACTCCGCAAAGCTTTCAGCGCTAAAACCAGCACGACGAAGTGCGGACTGGTAAATATCTTGGTCGAATTTGCCATCATTTTGGAATTGAGGCATTTCTAAAATCATGGTACGAATTTGAGCATCGCTTACTCGCAAGCCTAATGCGTCTGCATGTTGCTCTAAAAGCAATTCATTCACCATACGATCTAATACAGACCTACGGAATGATTCAACATAAGCAGGATCACCTAAAAGCTGTGCAAAGTAATCACCCATTTGAGATTGCATGCGGTTGCGTTCATTTTGGTATGCTTGTTCAAACTCACCACGACCAATCTCTGTATTGCCAACTTTCGCTGCTGCGTTATTACCACCACCAGTGATGTAGCTACCTACACCAGCAAAAACAAATGAAAGGATGATTAATCCAAGGATAATTTTTATCGCGATGCTATTCACGCCTTCGCGTAATCGATCCATCATAATTTAACTGCTCTCCGGAAATGAAGTAAGGACTTCAAAATCAATATTATGTATTGCGCGATAATATCAGAAAAAGAAATGCGCATCAGTAGGATGCGCATAAATTAAAAAAGTTCGACTTAATATTTGAGAATTTGTGCCTATCTCAGTATCAAGTGCTTGTCTGCTCGAATAATCGAATCTAGTTACAAGCGTCTTTTAGTGCTTTACCTGCTTTAAATGCTGGAACTTTTGCTTCAGCAATTTGAATCTCTTCGCCAGTTTTTGGGTTACGGCCAGTACGAGCTGCACGAGTACGTACGCTAAAAGTACCAAAACCAACAAGTGCCACTTGGTCACCGGATTGAAGTGTATCGCCAACAGCGCTGATAAATGCGTCTAATGCGCGACCAGCTGATGCTTTTGAAATATCTGCGTTTTCTGCAATTGATTCTACTAATTGTGCTTTATTCACTGTGATTCCCCTTTGTGTCACCTATGATTATTTTTTTAAGGTGGCTTCGTTCCGTTTTAGATTTAAATTTAGCCTAAAGCCTTACTGTAACTGGGCTGCACGCTTTAGTGGATTAACTTAGCGTCCAAAAAAAACGCTGACAAGTTTTTTTGAACTTATCAGCGTAATCTTTTACTTATTTATGCTGTACATCACTATTTTTCAGCAGCAAACTCAACACCAGTAGGCTCTCGCTCTAATGCCACTTTAAGCACTTCATCAATCCATTGCACTGGAATGACTTTTAAATCAGCAATAACATTGTCTGGAATCTCTTCCAAATCACGCTCATTATCTTTCGGGATAAGGACCGTTTTAATACCACCACGGTGCGCAGCAAGTAACTTCTCTTTCAGTCCACCGATAGGAAGCACCTCACCACGAAGCGTAATTTCACCGGTCATTGCGACTTCTGCTTTCACGGGGTTGCCCGTTAAGCTAGACACAAGCGCTGTACACATCGCGGTACCAGCACTTGGGCCATCTTTAGGTGTTGCACCTTCAGGAACATGAACGTGGATGTCACGCTTCTCGTAGAAGTCGGTATTGATCCCAAGCTTCTCTGCACGTGCGCGTACCACTGTCATTGCCGCTTGAATTGACTCTTGCATCACATCGCCAAGAGAACCCGTTTGAGTCAGTTTGCCCTTACCAACCATTGATTCTGTTTCAATAGTTAATAGATCACCGCCAACTTCCGTCCACGCAAGACCCGTGACTTGGCCGACACGGTTACTGTCATCAGCTTTACCGAAATCACAACGTTGTACACCAAGATACTCTTTCAAGTTATCCATAGAGACAGTCACACTCTTCAGGTCTTTATCTAGAAGAATGTTCTTCACTGCTTTACGGCAAATCTTGGAAATTTCACGCTCAAGGCTACGTACACCGGCTTCACGTGTGTAGTAACGGATTATGCCGATAATGGCAGAGTCTTCGATCGTGATCTCTTTAGGTTTCAAACCATTACGTTCAACTTGCTTCTCAACAAGATGTCGCTTCGCAATGTTTAGTTTCTCATCTTCGGTATAGCCCGAAAGACGAATCACTTCCATACGGTCCAGAAGAGGGCCAGGAATATTCATTGAGTTCGATGTTGCAACAAACATGACATCAGACAGATCGTAATCTACTTCTAGGTAATGATCGTTGAAAGCATTGTTTTGCTCAGGATCTAACACTTCTAAAAGTGCAGATGACGGGTCTCCACGCATGTCAGAAGACATCTTATCGATCTCATCCAGGAGGAATAGTGGGTTTTTCACGCCAACTTTCGACATTTTCTGGATTAACTTACCCGGCATTGAGCCAATGTAAGTACGGCGGTGGCCACGGATTTCAGCTTCGTCACGAACGCCACCCAGCGCCATACGTGTGTACTTACGTCCTGTTGCAGAAGCAATTGAGCGACCTAATGACGTTTTACCTACACCAGGAGGACCAACCAAGCACAGAATTGGGCCTTTAAGCTTGTTGATTCGGTTTTGAACCGCCAAATACTCAAGGATTCGTTCTTTCACTCGATCTAAACCGAAATGGTCTTCATTAAGAATTTCTTCGGCTTTCGCAAGATTCTTCTTAACTTTTGAGCGCTTCGTCCAAGGAACACCAATCATCCAATCAATGTAGCTACGCACAACGGTGGCTTCAGCAGACATTGGCGACATCATTTTCAGTTTTTGAAGCTCTTGTTCGGTCTTATCACGCGCTTCTTGTGGCATTTTAGACTCTTCGATTTTCTGCTTTAAAACTTCGAATTCGTCAACGCCATCTTCCGTTTCGCCAAGCTCTTTCTGAATCGCTTTCATTTGCTCATTCAGATAGTACTCGCGCTGTGATTTTTCCATCTGCTTCTTAACACGACCACGAATACGCTTCTCAACCTGTAGCAGGTCAATTTCCGATTCCATTTGTCCCATTAAGAATTCAAGACGCTCTGTCACATCTTGAATCTCTAATACATGCTGCTTATCCACTAACTTAAGAGGCATATGTGCAGCAATGGTGTCAGCTAAACGCGCTGCTTCATCAATACCGTTAAGGGAAGTCAGTACTTCAGGTGGTATTTTCTTATTCAGCTTAATAAACCCTTCGAACTGATTAATCGCGCTGCGAACAATCACTTCTTGCTCTTTATCATCAAGTTCAGTCGTCGTTAGATACTCAGCATCCGCTAAGAAAAATTCATTTTCTTTAAACTGATGAATCTTCGCGCGCTGTTGCCCTTCGACAAGTACTTTAACGGTACCGTCTGGTAATTTTAAGAGCTGTAGAATGGTCGCGACCGTACCAACAGTGAATAGATCATCAATGGCAGGTTCATCGGTGTCGGCTTCTTTTTGAGCGACAAGTAATACTTGCTTGTTTGCGTCCATTGCTGATTCAAGACAGCTAATTGATTTTTGACGGCCAACAAACAATGGAATAACCATATGAGGGTAAACCACTACATCACGTAGAGGTAGTACGGGGATCTCGATACGCTCGGAACGTTCCAAGTTCATATTTTTCTCTCTTCCGCTTAGTCTTATGAGCAGTATATGGGGGCTAATTGGTTGGATTCAATGAAAGAATAAAAAAAAGGAGGTAATTGCTTACCTCCTTCGTATATTTGCTTATCGCTTACTCTGCGCCAGCGGCTTGATTGTCTGAATTGCTATAAATTAATAAAGGATCAGATTCACCTTTAATTACAGATTCATCAATCACTACTTTGCTTACATCTGTTGAAGACGGAAGCTCGTACATAGTATCTAGCAATACACCTTCTAGAATAGAACGAAGTCCACGAGCACCTGTTTTACGCTCCATCGCTTTCTTAGCAATAGCACGTAGGGCATCTTCACGGAACTCTAATTCGGTCTCTTCGATTTCAAATAATGCAGCATACTGCTTAGTTAGCGCATTTTTTGGTTCACAAAGAATTTGAATCAGTGCTTCTTCATCCAACTCAGTTAGCGTTGTGGTAACAGGAAGACGACCAATGAACTCTGGAATCAATCCATATTTCACTAGGTCTTCAGGTTCAACTTGGCTAAATAGCTCGCCAACCGTCTTCGTTTCGTCTTTAGAGCGAACTTCTGCTCCGAAACCAATACTTGAACCTTTTTCTACACGTTGCTCAATCACTTTATCTAAGCCGGAGAATGCACCGCCACAGATAAATAAGATTTTAGATGTATCTACTTGTAGAAACTCTTGTTGCGGGTGCTTACGACCACCTTGTGGCGGAACAGAAGCAATTGTACCTTCAACCAGTTTCAATAGCGCTTGCTGCACACCTTCACCAGATACATCACGTGTAATTGATGGGTTTTCAGCTTTACGTGAAATCTTGTCGATTTCATCGATGTAGACGATACCACGCTCAGCTTTTGCCACGTCGTAGTCACATTTTTGTAGCAGTTTCTGAATGATGTTTTCTACATCTTCACCTACATAACCAGCTTCGGTTAATGTAGTTGCATCTGCCATTGTAAATGGTACGTCTAAAAAACGAGCCAGTGTTTCTGCTAGTAATGTTTTACCACTACCAGTAGGACCGATAAGCAAGATGTTACTCTTACCTAGCTCAACACCTTCACTCGTTGTATCACCATTACGTAAACGCTTGTAGTGGTTATATACCGCAACAGCTAGCACTTTTTTCGCGTAATCTTGGCCAATTACATAGTCATCAAGGTGCTCACGAATATCACGTGGCGTAGGAAGTGCCTCAGATTCTTTCTTAGGCAAAACATCCTTGATTTCTTCACGAATAATGTCGTTACATAGATCGACACATTCGTCACAAATGTAAACTGAAGGACCGGCGATTAGCTTGCGAACTTCGTGCTGGCTTTTGCCACAGAAAGAGCAGTAAAGCAATTTACCGCTTCCACTCTCTTTGCTTTTGTCTGTCATTCGCTAACCTCTTAGCCTTTACTCTTATGCTTTGAGTGTATATCAATTTTAATCAATTTGCGTTAAACAATTACCCTTGGTAACTATTCACCACGATGATTAAGAACTGCATCCACCAAACCGTATTCTACTGCCTGATCTGCAGCCATGAAATTGTCACGATCGGTATCACGCTCTACCACTTCTAATGGTTGACCCGTATGCTCAGCTAATAAATTATTTAGCTTTTGCTTAATCGTTAGGATCTCTTGAGCATGAATTTGGATATCTGAAGCTTGGCCTTGGAAGCCGCCTAGTGGTTGGTGAATCATTACGCGAGAGTTAGGTAATACATAACGTTTACCCGGCGCACCACCAGCCAACAGGAAAGCACCCATTGAACAAGCTTGGCCCATACATACTGTGCTCACATTTGGCTTAATGAACTGCATAGTGTCATAAATAGACATACCCGCAGTAACGCTGCCACCTGGAGAGTTGATGTATAGGAAAATATCTTTATCTGGATTTTCAGATTCTAAGAAAAGCAGTTGAGCCACGACAAGGTTTGCCATGTGGTCTTCCACTTGACCTGTTAAGAAAATTACTCGTTCTTTTAATAGACGAGAATAAATATCGTAAGAACGCTCACCACGGGAAGTCTGTTCAACCACCATAGGTACGAGTGCGTTCATGATCGGCGACATTGCATTGTTTTCTTGGTAGCTCATATTCTTATGTCCCTAAAATAAATGGCCCGGATGATATAATCACACGGACCATTGTTAGCAGAATAGTTTACGTTAAGTCAACCATCTACGAAATATATTGCTTATTAAGCTGGTTGCTGATTCATTAGCTCGTTGAAGCTAACTTCTTTATCAGAAACTTGAGCTTTAGCAATGATCGCGTCAATCGCTTGCTCTTCTAGAGCTACGTTGCGCATGTTTTGCATCATTTGCTCGTTTTGCTCGTAGTAAGCGATAACTTCTGTTGGATCTTCGTATGCTGTCGCCATCTCTTCGATAAGTGCTTTCACTTTCTCGTCGTCAGCTTTTAGCTCTTCAGACTTGATTACTTCACCAAGAAGAAGACCAACAACTACGCGACGTTTAGCTTGCTCTTCGAATAGCTCACGTGGAAGTTGTGCAGCAGCTTCAGGGTTACCACCGAAACGTTGTGCAGCTTGCTCACGTAGAGTACCGATTTCTTGATCGATTAGAGCAGAAGGAACGTCAATGTCGTTCTCTTTAACTAGACCGTCAAGCGCTTGCTCTTTGATGCGGTTTTTAACAGCTTGCTTAAGTTCACGTTCCATGTTCTTACGAACTTCAGCTTTAAGACCGTCGATGCCTTCAGCTGCGCCAAATTTAGAAACGAATTCATCATTTAGCTCTGGAAGTTCACGCGCTTCAACTTTGTTTAGTTTGATAGCGAACTTAGCTGCTTTACCTTTTAGGTTCTCAGCGTGGTAATCTTCTGGGAAGTTTACTTCGATTTCGAATTCGTCACCTGCTTTCTTACCAGCGATGCCATCTTCAAAACCAGGAATCATTCGGCCAGCACCCATCTCTAGAGGGAAGTTTTCAGCTTTGCCGCCTTCAAACTCTTCACCGTCGATAGAACCAACGAAATCGATAGTTGCGCGAGAGTTCTCTGTTGCAGCTTCTTCTACTTCAGCCCAAGTTGCTTGTTGCTTACGTAGAGTTTCGATCATCTCAGCAACGTCTTCTTCTTTAACTTCTACTGCTGGTTTTTCAACAGTGATGTTAGCAAGACCAGCAAGTTCGATTTCTGGGTAAACTTCGAAAGTTGCGTTGAAAACGATGTCTTTGCCTTCTTCAGTCTCTACTGGTGCGAATGTTGGTGCGCCAGCTGGATTGATTTTCTCTTTAACGATCGCTTCGATGAAGTGACGTTGCATTACTTCGCCCATTTTGTCTTGACGAACAGCTTTGCCGTACATCTTAGCAACCATCTTCATTGGCACTTTGCCTTTACGGAAACCATCGAAACGACGGTTTTTCGCGATGTTGCGTAGTTCAGCTGTTACTGCATCTTCGATGTTAGCAGCTGGAACAGTAATGTTAAGACGGCGCTCTAGGCCTTCTAGTTTTTCAACAGTAACTTGCATTATATAAACCTCAAAACTGGCTCAGTAATCTGAGCGTATGAGCCGTAACTGAGGCAGTTGCCTTTCGTTGTTAGCATCATGTTTGTGTAGTGCTCTATCCGAACACCTAATTTAAAATTGAGCATCGATACCTAACGGGTGAAACCAAGGTTAAATATCGGACTAATCAGCGATATCTTTATTCAACTCAAAAATGAGTGATAAAAGGTATCTCCTATTAGCCTCAGGACAGAAATTTAGACGCGACATTCTAGCGATCTGAATCAGACCTGTCGAGTCGTTCACCTATGCATGGTGCTTAATGTCCTAAATTCTCATGCTAAGTGATAAAAAAAGCATCAACTTATCATTAGACACATCAGAAATGGGGACAATAGCGACTTTTTCAAGGGAATGAAGGGCTTTTTTTATTAAAAAGCTCAAAAAGAGATCTTGCTCTTGTTTTGCAGCACATAGTTGATAATTTTTTCGCCACCGAGACATTCAAAGCCGTACCCTATTTATAGGAGCTGTACATGGAGAAAAGGATGTCCAAACTCAAACGTATCTCGCTGATTTTTGTCTTACTTTATCTATTTTGTGCTCTATTAGGCGGCCAATGGGTATGGAAACACAGCTACAATCTGTTGGTATTAGAACACCAAGCGCAGCTCGATCGCTTTGCCAGTCATATCACCAGTAAACTGGATAAATACGCCCATATTCCTGAATTACTTTCTCAGGATCAGGAGCTCGTTGATGCGCTTATTCAGCCCCAAAACAGCGCTCAAATTGAGTTAACCAACCGATATTTAGAACATGTGAATGATGTCATTCTGGCATCTGATACTTACCTCATTGATCAATATGGCACCACGATTTCTGCCAGTAATTGGGATAAAGAGCGCTCATTTGTCGGACGAAATTTCGCTTTTCGCCCTTATTTCAAGCAAGCAATTGTCGGCTCCGAAAGTCAATATTTCGCACTCGGTTCAACATCTGGGTTACGTGGTTACTATTACTCTTACCCTGTTACTTATGCGGCCGAAATTATAGGGGTTGTGGTGGTAAAAATGGATCTGTCCGCCATTGAAGATAACTGGAAAAGTAAACAAAACTATTTTGTCGCCAGTGATAAAAATCACGTGATCTTTATGTCGAGTAATCCAGATTGGCTATTTCACAGCTTATCGCCTCTGGCTGACGCCAAAAAGAACGAGATTCTAGCGTCCCGACAATATTTGGATACCAATATCTCCAGTTTGAATTTTTCTGGCGATCTTTATCTTACTTCTACCGAGCTAACCCAACCCCATCAAGTTGGATTTCAGGGAGACTTTATTACTTCATCTCGTTCACTGCCCGGTGAGCACCTTACGATTCGCGTCATGTCTCCAAAAGTTTTAGTGCTTTGGGATACCTTGGGTTTTGTCTCTATATTGACTCTGATCTTCGCCGTCTTTTTTCTGATTTATCAATTGATCGCCCACCGCCAACAGAGACAGCGTCAAATTGATCAAGTGCATATTGAGGCGAACCAAAAGCTTGAATTTCAAGTCATGGAGAGAACCGCTGAACTGCACGCTGAAATTCACCGACGAGCGAAAACGGAAGAAGCCTTAATACAGACTCAAGACGAACTGGTTCAAGCGGCGAAACTCGCGGTTCTGGGACAAATGTCTGCAAGTATCAGCCATGAACTGAATAACCCCCTTGCGGCCATTCGTAGCTACGCGGAAAACGGCAAACTGTTTTTAATGAAAAATAAACCAGATAAAACCATTGAAAACCTTACTCGTATTTCGTCACTAACAGAGCGAATGGCAAAAATAAGCCAGCAGCTCAAGTCATTTGCGAGACGAAGTTCAGCCAACGAATTAATCGATGTTCAACTTAACCCGGTAATACTCTCCGCCAAAGAGCTGCTCAAACCACAACTGAAATCAAGCCGAGTCAATTTTGATTGCCAGCTATTAGAACGAGATGAATCTGTCGTCATCAATCCAATCCAGTTAGAACAGGTGCTTATTAATCTGCTGACGAATGGTATTCAAGCTTTAGACAACATTGAACCCAAACAGCTATCACTCTCGATTGAACCCTCTGATGAGCATATCAATATTCACATCGAGGATAATGGTTCCGGCATTGATAGCGATAAAATGAACAACTTATTTGAACCTTTCTACACCACGAAGAAAAATGGTTTAGGTCTAGGTTTGTCTATCTCCCAACAGATTATGCAAAGTATGAATGGTAATTTATTTGTCAGTCGATCACCGCTGGGTGGTGCCCGATTTACAGTTCAATTACTGAACACCTCCCCTTCCCAACTCAAAAATAATAATTAAAGGAAGAAATATGTGTCACGTATTTTTTATAGATGATGAACCCGATTTAAGACACGCCATTGAGCAAAGTTTTGAACTTGCAGATATCGAAGCGCGATTTTTCCCTGATGCGGAAGAGGCACTGCTTGCTGCTGATAAAGATGGTCTCCCTCATGTGGTTGTAACAGATATATGCCTTCCTGGGATTTCAGGACAAGACTTGCTCAACTCGATCAAATATAAAGATCCGGAGCTGCCTGTTATTTTGATCACTGGTCATGGTGACATTTCAATGGCAGTGCAAGCGATGCATGATGGCGCTTACGACTTCATTGAGAAACCATTCGCACCTGAACATTTAATCGATACGGTAAAACGTGCGATTGAAAAACGCCAACTCACCATAGAAAACCAACAGCTCAAACGAACTTTGAAAGCCAGTCAGGCGCTAGGCCCACGTATCATAGGTAACACTGAGAGCATTCAAGTTTTGCGCGATACCATCACCCACATTGCTGATACCAGTGCCGATATTCTGTTATTCGGTGAAACTGGGACCGGTAAAGAGCTGATTGCACGATCTCTGCATGAACAGAGTCGTCGTAGAGAGCAAAATTTCGTGGCGGTCAATTGCGGGGCTGTGCCTGAAAACCTAATCGAGAGTGAGCTGTACGGTCACGAAAAAGGCGCGTTTACAGGCGCAGATAGCAAGCGAATAGGCAAATTTGAATACGCTCAAGGAGGCACGCTTTTCCTTGATGAAATTGAATCCATGCCAATGCAAGCTCAAATTAAACTACTTCGAGTACTACAAGAGAGGGTCATCGAGCGTGTAGGTTCAAATAATCTTGTCCCTTTAGATATCAGAGTGGTTGCCGCGACTAAAGTCGATTTAAAGCAAGCGTCGGCTGAAGGTTCATTTCGGCAAGATCTCTATTATCGCCTCAATGTTGTCACCCTAGATTTACCCCCTTTAAGACAGAGAAAAGAGGATATCCCGGCACTTTTCCACCATTTTTTGCTGGTCGCGGCGGCTCGATATGGAAAGGCGGCGACCGCGCTACCTCAATCGGATCTCCAAGCACTGCTTAGCCATGACTGGCCGGGGAATGTGAGGGAGTTAAGGAATGCTGCGGAACGTTTCGTACTGCTTGGAAAGCTCGCCCAACTTGGAGAACAACCCTGCTCTCCACTCACGCAACAGAGCCTGATTGATCAAGTATCAGAGTTTGAAAAATCAGTCATAGAACAGGCACTTATTGAGTGTGGAGGCAGTATTAAGGATACGATGTCACGGCTTAACCTTGCTCGAAAAACCCTATATGACAAAATGCAGCGCTACAATTTAGATAAAGATCGCTATAAAAATGACTAATTTTCTATAAACATAAAGATGAATATTATTTTCACATTATATTCATCTTTCTCCCGCTAGTATTAACTCATCAAAGCGAAATCGGTTATTACTTTTGAGTCTTACACGTTATTTATCCACTGCCTTAAATAGTATTTTGACTGCAATAACCCCGCTGAGACACCCCCAGAATATTGTTCTATTAGTGCTTTATTCCTACTGTCCTAGATACTCTTAGCCCCACCAATTTGGCGGGGCATTTTTTTATTTGCTATCCAAGCGATCAAATTAGAGTGGACTTATTTACTCGTAACTTTTGTCCTACTCAGTGATTAGTTACCTAACTGCTTAGCCACTTAGTTACTTAGCTGCTTAACTACTTAGCTACTTAGTTAGTTAGCTACTTCGTGATGATTTCAGGCCCCATTAATGTTGTTGGTAGCCATGTTGAAACCCAAGGAACGTAAGTCACGATCATAAGGAATAGGAACATAACACCAACCCACGGAAGCGCGGCTTTCACTACATTCATCATCGACATCTTCGCTACCCCGGCAGTAACAAAGAGGTTGAGCCCAACAGGTGGGGTTATCATGCCGATTTCCATATTCACCACCATCATAATACCAAGGTGAATCGGGTCGATACCCAGTTCAATCGCAATTGGAAAGACTAACGGCGCGACAATGATCAACAGACCCGATGGCTCCATGAATTGACCACCAATCAGCAATAACACGTTCACCACAATCAAGAATGCAATTGGGCCTAAACCCGCAGAAAGCATTGATTCCGTGATCATCTGAGGAATTCGTTCTTCCGTCAGCACATGTTTTAAAATCAGAGCATTAGCGATAATAAACAGCAGCATTATCGTTAGTTTACCCGCTTCATAAAGCGTGTCTTTGGTGTCTTTGTGGCAAAAAGTTTGGAACACCTTCACCAAAGCAGGTTTGGTATTCTTCTTGTCAGCGAAAGGCCCCATATCTTTATAGATAAAATTGGCAATAAAGAAGGCATAAACCGCTGCAACTGCCGCCGCTTCTGTTGGTGTAAAAATACCGCCGTAGATACCGCCAAGAATAATGACGATTAACAGTAGTCCCCAACTCGCATCTTTAGCCGCAGCAAACGTTTCTCCCCAACCGACGAATGGCTGCGCTGGAATGTTCTTAATTCTTGCGGCAATATAAATCGCAATCATCAACATGACACCTGCGAGTAGCCCAGGGATCACGCCACCCAGGAACATACGACCAACCGATACATCCGTAGCTGCGGCGTAAACCACCATCACGATAGAAGGCGGAATCAAGATCCCTAATGTACCCGCATTACAGATAACCCCTGCCGCGAACTCTTTTGAGTAACCGTTCTTCACCATTCCGGCAATCACGATACTACCGATTGCGACAACCGTTGCTGGTGATGACCCTGATAAGGCCGCAAACATCATACATGCGACAACAGAAGCCATTGCGAGACCACCACGGAACCAACCTACCATTGCAATCGCGAAACGAATAATACGCTTTGCTACCCCACCAGTAGACATAAAACTAGAGGCCAAAATAAAGAATGGAATCGCTAATAGTGTGTAGTGGCCAGCAAATGCATTAAATAGGGTTTGAGCGACCGACGCTAAAGAGGCATCTGAGTGCATCAATAGGAAGATCATGCTCGATAGACCTAGCGAAATTGCAATTGGCACACCGACTAGCATGAACGCAATGACCATCAAAAATAGAAATAACATTGCCATGGTCTACTTCTCCTTACCGTTCGACTTTAGAGGTGAGGTCGCATCTTCATCGCTACCTTCCAATACTTGCGTTTTTAATGCTTCTAAGCCCTCTTCCGCTTCATGACCTGCGATCATTCGATCTAATTTGCCAGTGAACACTTGGAAAGCAATTTGCGTGAATCTAAACGTAAGCAGAGCCATACCAATAGGCAGTGCCATATAAGGAATAAATCGCGGCAATTTTTCGTAACGTTCGCCTTCATTCAACCAATCCGACATAAATTGCAGCATCTCTGGCATTGGAATGTCATCGGTTTCATACCAAGCACGTTCTGTTGCAAACGGATACCAGTAGTTCCAAGAACCAATTAACAGCAAAACTGAGAATGCCAAACAACTTGTTACTGCAATCACTGCATAAGCCTTTCGTAATTTTTCAGGGGCCATGTTGATAACCACATCCACCCCAATATGAAAGTGCTTCTTAACACCATAGGATGCGCCGACCAAAACCATCCACGCAAACATAAATACGGTTAGCTCCAAAGCCCATAAAATATTGCCGTTGAAGACATAGCGAAAAACTACGTTGGCAAAAGTAAGTAGGGTCATTGCGCCTAAAAAGAATGCAATCAGAGTTTCCTCAATTGCATCGGTAAATTTTCCGACTTTAGAAAAAAGAGACTGTTCCATCTGAGACTGCTCCATTAGATTCGTCACTCTTGTCATTGTTAATAAACGACACAATTATTAAGAGCGGCACACCAACATGCCGCTCTATTATCTTTACTATTTTTTATTTGAAGCTAGTGCAGCATCGATGAGATCTGAACCAATGTCTTTCTCGAATTTCTTCCACACAGGTTGTAGCTTCTCAACCCATTCTTGACGCTGAACTGCGGTAAGAGTACGTACCACACCACCCGCTTCAATTACGTTATTTTTATTTGCAAGGTTCACTTTCGATGACTCTGCATTACGAGTTGCCGTCACCTCTTTAACAATCGTATCTAGCTGGCTACGAACATCATCAGGTAACTTTTTCCAGAAATCGTTTGATGTCACAACTAGGTAATCCAAGATACCGTGGTTGGTTTCTGTCACCCCATCTTGTACTTCAAAGAATTTCTTACCGTAGATGTTTGACCAAGTATTTTCTTGGCCATCGATAACCTTAGTTTGCAGGCCACCGTAAACTTCTTTGAATGACATTTTCTGAGGGTTAGCACCTAACTGTTCAAACTGAGCAACCAGAACATCGGATGCTTGAACACGGAACTTCAACCCTTTTGCATCTTCAGGGGCAATCAATGGCTTATTTGCCGACATCTGCTTCATACCGTTATGCCAGAATGCAAGACCTTTTAGGCCGCGACGTTTCATCGCATTCTTCAGAGTGTCGCCCGCTTCAGAGTTTTGGAAACGGTCAACGGCATCGACATCTTCAAATAGGAATGGAAGGTCAAAAATACGGTATTTCTTAGTGAATTTTTCAAATTTTGACAGCGACGGAGCTGCCATTTGAACATCACCATTGAGAAGGGCTTCCAGTACCTTGTTATCATCATAAAGAGTCGAGTTTGGAAAAACCTGCATACAAGCTTTACCATTCATCTCCGTGTTTACACGCTCTTCAAGCAATGATGCCGCAATGCCTTTCGGGTGCTTATCAGTATTGGTTACGTGACTGAATTTAATCACGATCTCGCCTGGGTCACAGTTAGCAGCAGCATTAAAACTAGTAGCAGCAAGTACCGATAAAGACAGTAGAGTAAGAGGCTTAAACATTATTATTCTCCTTGATTGATCAAAACAGCCCCATCTATGGGTACTGTGTAATCCTTACAAGGCAATTTACGCGCCAACTCTATACAAACCATTAACAACCCTTTAACCACAAAGGATCGGATAGATAGCAATTCATGCCAGCCATCAACATGGGTAATTCCATGGGTGGAAAATGACCCATTAAAATTTATGGTATGGGGGAGATCTCGCCTATTGACATAAAATGGAGGTCTGACCAAGGCAGCCACGCTCTTAGAATATTGAAGTAATTTAGAAATTTAAGGTAAAGTGCCGCTAACCATATTGATTGTCATCGCTTCGGCGAGATATTACGTATCAACGACTGACTTACTTGAAGAGATCGTCGAGATGAGCAAAATTTACCACCACCCCGTACAAATTTATTACGAAGACACCGATCACTCAGGTGTTGTGTATCACCCTAATTTTCTAAAATATTTTGAGCGTGCTCGGGAGCATGTATTAGGAAGTGACATACTGGCGCAACTATGGAATGAACAAGGATTGGGGTTCGCTGTCTACAAAGCCAATATGACCTTTCAAGACGGGGTTGAGTTTGCTGAAATTTGCGATATTCGAACCTCCTTCGAATTAGATGGCAAATATAAGACATTATGGCGACAAGAAGTGTGGCGTAAAGAGGCAACAAAACCCGCAGTGATTGGGGAGATTGAAATGGTCTGTTTAGATACAGAAAAACGACTTCAACCAGTACCAGATGTCGTTTTAAACGCTATGTTGGGTCCTTCGATTTAAATACCTCCAATTGTGAAAATAAGTCGGAAGTTTGAAACTCAATCATGTTGAGTTTTATTCCGGCTATACCCTCTGCACCTAGCGTCACGGCAAATCGATATTGGTCATCTACTCGGCCAAGCAAACTTTTCCAGTAAAGGTTATTGCATTGTTTATCTCGTGTAGACGTTTTTTTCGCGACCTCACGATCGGGACCTTCGAAGAGATGAAGTTCAAGCCCTTGAAATAGACGTAACTGACGACTCTGCCCAACTCTCTCTTTGCTCGAATTCGTCACGGTTCTCATTGTCTCAGTCCGCTCAGTGACCTTAGAAAAATCAAAAGCAAAACCTTTCAATGATGTCGCGAGCCCTGTGCCAGTAGCTTTAATGTAGGACTCTTTTAATGCCCATAAATCAAAAAATCTCGTAGATTGCTGAGATTCATCCAAAGCCATTAATTGATCTATTTCTAAGTGCGAAAAATAGTGAGTCATGATCGATTGGATATTGGTGTTGTCTCGTGAATGTTCAATATCGACTCCCAACGCTATGGGATCCCAAACCGAATTATTCAAACAAACGGCCACCAACAAATAATCACGACTATGGCTGATGTTGAATTCAATTCCAGTTTTGGAAAATTGGTCAGCACTTAAACGAGGCTTCCCTTTGTCGCCATATTCAAAACGCCACCAGTTGGGATGACGGTTGGCATAACGGGACAAAATCGCACGCAAAAAGCAGCGCACATACAGACCTCTAAGACGATCTCGTTCCATTTTATAGCGGCTCACTTTTGCTATCTCATCGTCGGTTAACCATGCTTTAAGCTCTGCCGTTAATGCTTCGCTCTCATCAAGTTCTTCTATTGGGCACAACCACAAATCAACCACAGAATTAGACATAAAACCTTACTTTCCCCAAACTATAAAACGACCGATATTTGCACAATGATATTTTTAGCCGCTAGCCTACAAAAACTTATCGCTAAGCCAATAGCATAAGAGACCCACACTAAAAACAGCGATTCAAAGAAGTTACAGTAATTGTATATCAGAAACAAACAACTCCTTAAGAACTAAACACTGCTACAAACTATCTATCAAAAATGATAGCTGGATCTCACAAAGCTACAATTTAGAGCAAAAACACTAAAAACACACAAAAAGACATTAATTTTCAATAACTTATAAATATTAAATCTTATATTTACAAAAATTAGAGTAATTCATCTGGTCTGAACAGATCATAGTGGCCTCTGGGAGCATTGTATCGACCACTCACCTCGGGTAGCCTGCTCAACCATTGGTCAAATCATCTAATTTACATTGCGATATCTCCCCCTGTATTTCGCAATAAAATAGACAGGACGTTAATGGACATGACTCCCAATCCTAGAAACCTAACTCGCTTGTGATGCTTTCACCTTCTCGCGAGCATTACTGCTCAATAAACCCAATTTCAAACTGGTTGCTTAACTTCAACAACCTGACTTTTCGGCTGCGTTTGCTCAAGTCTGTTTCAGATTTATTTTCTATCCAATTCAAAGCGCCGCCTCTAAATAAGACATCGCCCTCAGTGATTTCAAGTGGAGACTCATAATGAGCCAACCCGAAACAAACGCCCCTGAATCAGTCGACGACACTCGACTGAATAAACGCCTTAAAGACATGCCAATTGCTATCGTTGGTATGGCAAGCATGTTTGCAAACTCTCGCTACCTAAACAAATTCTGGGATTTGATCAGCGAAAAGATCGATGCCATTACTGAAGTGCCAGAAACCCACTGGCATCCCGAAGACTACTACGATTCAGATCGTACTGCGCCAGACAAGTCTTATTGTAAGCGCGGTGGTTTCATCCCTGAAGTGGACTTCAACCCAATGGAGTTCGGCCTTCCGCCAAACATTCTAGAACTGACTGATACGTCACAGTTGCTTTCTCTGATCGTGGCAAAAGAAGTTCTTGAAGATGCCAAGCTGCCTGAAGGCTACGATCGCGATAAGATCGGTATCACGCTAGGTGTTGGTGGCGGTCAGAAGATCGCTCAAAGCCTAAATGCTCGTCTTCAATATCCTGTTTTGAAAAAAGTCTTCAAGAGCAGTGGCATCAACGACGAAGACAGCGAAATGCTGATCAAAAAATTCCAAGACCAATACATCCACTGGGAAGAGAACTCATTCCCTGGTTCATTGGGTAACGTAATTTCAGGTCGTATCGCTAACCGCTTTGACCTTGGTGGCATCAACTGTGTGGTGGATGCAGCATGTGCAGGCTCTCTGGCGGCAATGCGTATGGCTCTTAGTGAGCTGGTTGAAGGCCGCAGTGAAATGATGATCACAGGTGGTGTGTGTACTGATAACTCACCAACCATGTACATGAGTTTCTCTAAAACACCTGCATTTACCACTAATGAAACCATTCAACCTTTCGATATCGACTCCAAAGGCATGATGATTGGTGAAGGCATTGGCATGGTTGCTCTTAAGCGTCTTGAAGATGCAGAGCGCGATGGCGACAGAATCTACTCAGTGATTAAAGGTGTCGGTTCTTCTTCGGACGGTAAGTTCAAGAGTATCTACGCGCCTCGCCCTGAAGGACAAGCAAAAGCACTAAAACGCGCTTACGATGATGCTGGTTTCGCACCGCACACGCTTGGCCTTTTAGAAGCGCACGGCACAGGTACCGCAGCAGGTGATGTGGCTGAATTTGGTGGCTTAAACTCGGTATTCAGTGAGAACAACGAAGAGAAGCAACACATTGCATTAGGCTCTGTGAAATCTCAAATTGGTCACACCAAATCAACCGCGGGTACTGCAGGTTTAATCAAAGCTGCATTAGCACTACACCATAAAGTACTTCCGCCAACGATCAACGTGTCGAGCCCGAATCCTAAATTGGACATCGAGAACTCACCATTCTACCTAAACACACAAACGCGCCCTTGGATGCAACGTGTCGACGGCACACCGCGCCGTGCAGGTATCAGCTCATTCGGTTTTGGTGGCACTAACTTCCACGTTGTATTAGAAGAGTACACGCCAGAGCACGCTCGCGGTGACAAATACCGTCAGCGCCAAGTACCGCAAACTCTGTTGTTCAGCGCAGAATCTCGCCAAGCACTGATCGACGAGCTAAAACAGGTTTCAACTCAAGCTGCCGATGCTGCGTTCAAACTGGAAGCACTTGCTGAGCAACACTCTCTACGTGAAGTAAACGCTCAGCATGCTCGTCTTGGTTTAGTCGTGACTGACCAAGCAGACCTTCAAGCGCAACTGACTCAAGCGATTTCTATGCTTGAGAGCCAAACCAAAACACATTGGCAGATGCCGAACGGTACTAGCTACCGTGAGTCAGCACTGATTGCTGAAAACGGTGCAGGTAAAGTCGCGGCACTATTTGCAGGTCAAGGTTCGCAATACCTCAACATGGGTCGCGAGCTTGCTTGTCATTACCCAGAAATGCGCCAACAGCTTGCTCAAGCGGATCAAGTATTTGGTCAACATAAGAAAACAGCTCTGTCGCAAATTCTGTTCCCAATTCCAACCTTCACACCAGAAGCAACCAAAGCTCAAGAAGCAGTACTAACCAACACAGCCAACGCGCAAAGTGCGATTGGTACTGTGTCTATGGGTCAGTTCGACATCATGACTCAAGCTGGCTTCAAAGCAGACATGGTTGCAGGTCACAGCTTTGGTGAGCTAAGCGCATTATGTGCATCGGGTGTTATCTCGCAAGAAGATTACTACCAGCTAGCTTTCGCTCGTGGCGATGCAATGGCTGCGACACCTGAACAAGGTGACAGCGGTACTATGTTTGCGGTCATCCTAGATGCAGACAAGCTTCCAGCCGTTGAAAGCTGCATCAGCCAATTCGAAGGCGTGAGCATTGCCAACTACAACGCTCCGACTCAACTGGTTATTGCAGGTCCAACTACGACGGTTCAACAAGCAGCACAAGCGCTAACAGAACAAGGCTTCAAAGCGATTGCTCTGCCAGTGTCTGGTGCTTTCCACACACCGCTTGTTGCTCACGCTCAAAAACCATTTGCTGCTGCAATTGATAAAGCTTCATTCAGCGCTCCAACGCTGCCGCTTTACTCAAACGCAACGGGCAAACTGCACAGCAAAGACGCGAAAGCGATTAAGAAAGCATTCAAACAGCACATGCTGCAATCGGTTCGTTTCAGCGAGCAAATTGAAGCGATGTATGAAGCAGGCGCGCGTGTATTCGTTGAGTTCGGTCCGAAAAACATTCTTCAAAAGCTGGTTGAGAAAACATTGGCTGATAAGAACGAAGAACTTTACGCAATCAGTATCAACCCAAGCCCTAAAGGCGACAGTGACCAACAGCTTCGTTTAGCTGCGGTTCAACTGTGCGTGGCAGGTGTTTCATTAGACAACATTGACCCTTACCAAGCTGACATTGCTGAACCTGCAAAGGCATCACCAATGAACATCAAGCTGAATGCAACCAACTACATCAGCCCCGCTACTCGTAAGAAAATGAATCAATCATTGGCTTCGGGCAACGTCACCGAAAAGACTGAGATTGTTGAAGTGAAAGTTGAAGTCGAGAAAATCGTGGAAAAAGAAGTGATTAAAACAGAAATCGTTGAAGTACCTGTGGCTGCTCCTCAAGCTTCAAATGTACAACAGTCAGCTGCTCCAGCACCAAGTGCACAAGTAGCAACAGCTGCTCCACAATCACAAGTGGTTCAAACAGCCCCAGCGACTAGTCAGCCTGCAGCTCAAGTAACAGTTGATGAATCTTCACTGCAATCGTTCTTCAATGCTCAACAACAAGCAGCGGAAGTACATCAGCAATTCTTGGCGATTCCTCAGCAATACGGTGACACATTCAACACCCTAATGTCTGAGCAAGCGAAAATGGCAACAGCAGGCGTGGCAATTCCTGAGAACCTACAGCGTTCTATGGAAATGTTCCACCAGCACCAAGCTGAAACGCTAAAAGCGCACGCTCATTACCTAGAAATGCAAGCGCACAGCAACAGCTCTGCACTTAATATGCTGACGCAAGGTTCAGCACAAACGGCACAACCAACCTTCGTTGCGCCAGTAAATGCTCAGCCAGCGATTCAGGCTCCAGCTACTCAAACTACTCCAGCAGCTATCGTTCAACAGCCTGTAGCTCAAGTACAAGCGACTCCTGTCCAAGCTGCACCAGTTCAAGCTCAGTCTGTTCAAGTTACGCCAGTACAGAAAGCTGCTCCTGCACCACAAGTAGCGGCTCAAGCCGCAGCGCCTGTTGCAACTCAACCTGTGCCAGTTAAAGCGCAATCAGCTCCTGTAGCTGCACCATTAGCAGTACAATCAGCCGATGCTGAAAAAGTGATGCTAGAAGTGGTCGCTGAGAAAACGGGTTACCCAACGGAAATGCTTGATCTAGAAATGGACATGGAAGCAGACCTTGGTATCGACTCAATCAAGCGCGTAGAGATCCTTGGTACCGTTCAAGACGAAATGCCGAACCTACCTGAGCTGAACCCTGAAGATTTAGCGGAATGTCGTACTCTTGGTGAAATCGTCGAGTACATGAACAGTAAAAGCATGAACAGCAAGATGCCAGCATCAGCGCCTGTGGCAGCACAGCCAAGCGCAACTGCTCCTGTTCAAGCTGCTAACGGTCTTGATGCGAAAATCGTTCAACAAACCATGCTAGAAGTGGTTGCTGAGAAGACAGGTTACCCAACGGAAATGCTTGATCTAGAAATGGATATGGAAGCTGACCTTGGTATCGACTCAATCAAGCGCGTAGAGATCCTTGGTACGGTTCAAGATGAACTGCCTACTCTTCCAGAGCTAAACCCTGAAGACTTAGCTGAGTGTCGTACTCTTGGCGAAATCGTTGCTTACATGAACAGCAAGCTTCCAGCTTCGGCACCAGTAGTCGCTCAAACTGCAGAAACTTCAGTTCAAGCAGCTAGCGGTTTAGATGCAGCTGTAGTTCAGAAAACTATGTTAGAAGTGGTAGCAGAGAAGACGGGCTACCCGACTGAAATGCTAGACCTAGCAATGGACATGGAAGCTGACCTTGGTATCGACTCAATCAAGCGAGTTGAAATTCTAGGTACGGTTCAAGACGAGTTACCTACTCTTCCAGAACTCAACCCTGAAGATCTCGCAGAGTGTCGCACTCTAGGCGAAATCGTAGCCTACATGAACAGTAAGCTTCCAGCTTCTGCTCCTGCTCCAGTAGCAACTCAAGCATCTGCACCAGCGCAAGCAGTATCAAACGGTTTAAACGCAGAACAAGTTCAAAGCACAATGCTGAGCGTAGTGGCTGATAAAACAGGCTACCCAACAGAAATGCTCGACCTAGCAATGGACATGGAAGCAGACCTTGGCATCGACTCAATCAAACGTGTTGAGATCCTTGGTACGGTTCAAGACCAGCTACCAACATTGCCAGAGCTGAACCCTGAAGACCTAGCTGAGTGTCGTACTCTTGGCGAAATCGTTGCTTACATGAATACTAAAAGCATGAACAGCAAGTTAGCTCCGAATTCGGAAGCAGCGACAGTAGCTCCTGCTGCAGAAGTAGAGGCAATTGTAGAAAGCGCAAGCAACGACCTAAACCCTGCTCATGTTCAATCAACAATGATGGAAGTGGTTGCCGACAAAACAGGCTACCCAGCAGAAATGCTCGATCTAGCAATGGACATGGAAGCAGACCTTGGTATCGACTCAATCAAACGTGTTGAGATCCTTGGTACGGTTCAAGACCAACTACCAACGCTGCCAGAGCTAAATCCTGAAGACTTAGCTGAGTGTCGTACGCTTGGTGAAATCGTTACCTACATGCAAAGCAAGCTATCCGCGGCTGCACCCGTAGCGACTGCTAAAGCTGAATCAGTAACGCCTATCGCAGAAACAGCGACAGCGGAACTTCCTCCACACAATGAGGTGGCGCTAAAAAAGCTACCAGCGGCAGATAAACTCGTCGATTGTTTCTCAAAAGACGCTTGTGTCGTGATCACAGATGATGGTCACAACGCCGGTGTTCTAGCAGAGAAGTTGACCGCTAACGGCATTCAAGTTGCTGTAGTG
The DNA here is from genome assembly GCF_005146325.1 of Vibrio genomosp. F6. Classification (NCBI taxonomy): domain Bacteria; kingdom Pseudomonadati; phylum Pseudomonadota; class Gammaproteobacteria; order Vibrionales; family Vibrionaceae; genus Vibrio; species Vibrio genomosp. F6. The sequence goes on from NZ_SYUT01000011.1 coordinate 140,186, forward strand.
CGTAGTGCTCTTTCTGCCGCGTCACCTTTAAACAGTGAAATCGCAAGCTACACACTCAACAGCGTCGATGATGCTGGTGTCACTGCAGTTATTAACGACATCGAAGCAGACCTGAAAACGTCGAACAAAGTGATTGCTGGCTTCATTCATCTACAAGCTATCGTTGATGCTAAACAATGCAACGAGCAAGCGGTTAACTTGAATGCAGGCTCAAGAGCTTCGCTGACGACAGCGTTCTTATTCGCCAAGCACCTAAATGGCCAACTGAATGCGGTTTCTGGTCGCAGCGTGTTCTTCACACTAAGCCGTATCGATGGTGGCTTTGGTTACCTAGATGCTAAGCAACTAGCGAATGCAGAACTTAACCAAGCCGCGTTGTCTGGTCTAACTAAGACACTGAGCCATGAATGGTCAAACGTGTTCTGCCGTGCATTGGATGTTGATGCTTCGATTGATGCTCGTCACCTTGCTGAAGCTATCACAGGCGAACTGTACGATATCGATACCAACACGGTTGAAATCGGCCTTAGCCATGCGGAAAACGGTGAATCTGGTCGTGCAACATTGATTGCTGCAACACCAGGTGCTGCACAAACTAAAAACACAGGCGCTCAACTCACCAAGAGCGATAAAGTTCTGGTAACTGGTGGCGCTAAAGGCGTGACGTTTGAATGTGCACTGACGCTTGCTAAGCAATGTAAATCTCATTTCATTCTTGCAGGTCGTAGTAAGCATATTACTTCAGCTGAGCTACCTCAGTGGGCACAGGGCAAGCAAGAGAAAGAGCTAAAACCAGCGGCTATCGCTCACCTACAAGCAACAGGTGACAAACCAACACCGAAAAAAGTTGATGCCTTGCTAAAGCCGGTATTGAGCAGCCTTGAAATCAACGCAGCACTTGCCGCTTTCAACGAGATTGGCGCGAGCGCTGAATACCTAAATCTAGATGTGTCGAACCATGAGTCTGTAGCGAAAACACTGGCGAATTTCGACGGCATCACGGGGCTAATCCACGGCGCAGGTGTACTGGCTGACAAACACATTCAAGACAAAACGCTTGATGAACTGAACATGGTTTACGGCACCAAAGTGGGTGGACTAGAAGCGGTTCTTGGTGGTCTTGATAGCGGCAAGTTAAAACTGATTGCGATGTTCTCTTCGGCGGCGGGTTTCTATGGAAACACAGGCCAAAGCGATTACTCGATGTCTAACGAGATCCTAAACAAAGCGGCTCTACAACTGTCTGCGCGTAACCCTCAAGCGAAAGTAATGAGCTTCAACTGGGGACCGTGGGACGGCGGCATGGTAAACGCAGCACTGAAACGTATGTTTACAGAGCGTGGTGTGTACGTAATTCCTCTTCAGGCAGGTGCAGAACTGTTTAGCTCTCAACTACTGAACGAAACTGGCATTCAACTGCTGGTTGGTACGAGCATGCAAGGTTCTGACAACAAGGAAGCTGCTGTAAAAAAGCTTAATGCGGAGTCTGTGCATCTTGCAGAGAGTCCGCTGAATACAAGCATCACTGTGACACGTCATCTTGATCCTAAGGCATTGCCTTTCATTCAAGATCACTGCATTGCCGGTAACCCAGTGTTACCGACAGTGTGTGCCATCCAATGGATGCGTGAAGTGGCTGAGCAACTGTTAGGGGTGAACGTTAGCGTTCACAACTACAAACTGCTTAAGGGAGTGATTTTTGATACTGATGAAGTGCAAGAGCTGAAGCTGGTTCTTTCCTCTGATGCTAAATCAAAAGATCAGCTAAAAGCGGTGATCAGTTGCCAAGGGCGACCACAGTATCAAGCTCAGTTGCAAGTTGCCTCTGTGCAAGTGTCTGAAGATGTTCAACAAGCGTCGACAAAACGCTTTGAAGCTAACTCTTCAACACCAGTAACAACGGCGCAAGCTCTATACAGTGATGGCACTCTGTTTCACGGACCAAGATTGCAAGGTCTTACTTCAGTCGAGCGCTTTGACGACTTAGGCTTATTGGCTCAATGCCAGTTGCCTCAGATTGAAAACAGCGACTGCGGATCATTTATTCCGAAGCAAAGTTTTGGTGATAGCCAGCCATTTGCAGAAGATTATCTGTTGCAAGCGATGCTGGTATGGGCTCGATTGAAATACGGCGCGGCAAGCCTACCGTCTGCAATTGGTGAGTTTATTTGTTACGCACCAATGCACAATGGTGACAAAGGTTGGCTAGAACTGAGCGTGATAAAAAGCACGGCTCGTTCGCTGCAAGCTGATATCTCGCTTTACCACCAAGATGGTCGTTTAAGCGCAGTAATGAAAGGTGCCAAAGTCACCATCAGCAAGAGCTTAAACGACGCATTTTTGCCGAAGTCTAGCTCAGCAGTATCAAAGAAAGAGGCGACTAAGAACCCAGAAAAGGAGCAATTGTCATAGTGACTGTTCCTACTAATAAAGCGATGCCATTGCGCATCGCTCTTTTAGCTCAGCCAGCAAACGCGGCTGAGCTTTCTGCCGACTTATCACCTTCGCTTCCAAAAATGATGACTGTTGTGGTTGATGGCAATTTTAATCAAGCACTTGCTCACGCCATCGAGACAGTCAATCAAGGTAATGTTGTTAAGCTTTGTTTGGATTCTCACTCACCATCATTGGTGATGTTGAGCGCACTGACCGCAGCCCAAAATAAGATTCATCCACACGCGAATTTAGCGGGTTTTGTAGATGCTGTTACCGGAGATAGCATCCAGCTTGCTCTGGATATTGCGCGCCGCCCCGCTACAGATTTAAGCCATCAACAACAATATTCTGCACTTTCTGCTTCGCTGCAGTTTGATGAATTGTTGAATATGGTTAATGCGATATCGAGCCGTTCATTACCGAGCCATTACTGGTTCACTGAGCCGAACAAAGCACGTGTTGCTGCGTTAACTTTCAGTGACGATAGCCAAACAGCCACCAGCCTGATATTGACTCAAGCAACCGGTTTGCAAGAACCAAAACCCTTGCTATCCAGCGAGCGTTTGATGTTTGTGGTTTCTGGCAATAACCAAGCTGAATTGTTTTCTCAGTTGACCTCACTAAGAGTTGAGCTTAAATGCGTTAACGAAGCGGCAGACAGCAAACTTGCTATCGCCACTTTGATGCATTCAAACCTAAGCCACTTCCAAAGCGCTCAACACAATGCTGATCTTGGCGCGAACATCGTGATTCAAGCGGCTTCAATTGAGGCTGCAATACAAGAGATCACAGCACTAGAAAATGCGTTGCCAAAAGTAATGGCTGACAATAGCCAATACAAAACTCCTGCGGGTAGTTGTTTCTCACCGAAGCCTCAAAGCGAAGGTGGCGTTGCATTTGTTTACCCTGGTGTTGGCACGGTTTATCCCGGTATGTTGCGAGAGTTTCACCACCATTTCCCACAGTTATTTGCTCGTTTAGAACGTGAAGGTAACTTGAAAGAGATGCTGCAGGCTGAAAAAACCTACGCTGAAGACTCGCAAGAAATGTCGCTCAGTGAATTGGCAATTGCAGGTGTGGGCAGTAGTTATCTGTTAACACAACTGCTATGTGATGAATTCAAAGTGCAGCCAGATTTCGCTTTGGGTTACTCCAAAGGTGAAGCTTCCATGTGGGCGAGCTTAAATGTTTGGAAAAACCCACATGCGCTAATCGAGATGACTCAAACTAGCCCTATTTTCACGACGGCTATTTCTGGTGAACTCACAGCCGTGCGTCAAAATTGGCGGCTGAACGGCGACGAAAGCATCCAATGGAACAGCTTTGTGGTTCGCAGTGATGCGCAAGCGATTAAGGCTCTGTTACCAGAGTTTCCGCGTGCTTATCTTGCCATTATCCAAGGTGACACCTGCGTACTGGCCGGTTGTGAAAACACTTGTCGTGCACTACTCAAAAAGCTTGGTAAGCGTGGCATTGCCGCGAACCGTGTTACTGCAATGCACACCACGCCAGCGTTGAGCCAGCATAGCCAAGTGCAGGAGTTTTACACTCAACCACTGTTCGACGAGTTGCCAAAGCATATCCGCTTTATCAGCGCAGCAGGTCTACCGACTGGCGCACCAATCAATATCGACAGCGACAGCATCGCCCTTTCGATTGCCGGCACTTTCTGTTCGACGCTGGATTTCACCGCGTTGATCCAGAGTGCACGTCAGCAAGGTGCTCGTCTGTTTGTCGAAGTGGGTGCCGATCGTCAAACCAGCACATTGATCGACAAGATCAATCGTAGCGACAACGTAGCCGACCAGTACTGCACAATCGCTTCCAATGCCAAAGGCGGTGACGATGTTGTCACGCTCATCAAATGCATTGGTCAGCTCATTACTCATCAAATTCCATTGTCTGTCGAGCCACTAATTCAAGGGCTAGAACAACAGATCACCGCCGCTAAGCAATTAAGTGGTGTATCTCAAGGCAGCGCAGTGAATCATCAAGGAGAGCTAGTATGAGTTCTCAATCGAACCAGTATCAGGCTCAAGCTAAGAATAAGCAGCAAGTGAAGTGCAATAAGATCGCGATTGTCGGTATTGCTAACCAATACCCAGAAGCTGATACGCCAAAAGACTTTTGGCAAAACTTGCTGAATAAAAAAGATTCTCGAACCACATTAAGCGCTGAAAAACTAGGTGCTAAACCTGAAAGCTATCAGGGTGTGCAAGGTGAGTCGGATCGCTTTTATTGTGATAAAGGCGGCTACATCGAAAACTTCAAGTTCGATAGCAATGGCTACCGCTTAACAGCAGAATCATTTAACGGCGTAGATCAAAGCTTCCTATGGGCTTTGGACACAAGTCGTAAGGCGTTAGTCGACGCAGGCATTAATTTAAATGCCGATATTTTAGAACGCACAGGCGTGATCATGGGTGCCCTTTCGTTCCCAACCACACGCTCAAACGACCTGTTTCTGCCGATGTATCACTCGGTGGTCGAGAAAGCACTTAAAGATAAATTGAATAATGACCAGTTTTCACTGCTACCAACCAATGAAACTGCTCAAGACCTCAACCCGATCAACGGTGCAGCAGCACACAACGCCTCTAAGTTAGTAGCTGATGCGTTAGGTTTAGGCAACGTACAACTTAGCCTAGATGCGGCATGTGCAAGTTCTGTGTATTCATTGAAGTTAGCGTGTGATTACTTAAACACAGGCAAAGCCGACATGATGTTGGCAGGTGCGGTATCCGGTGCTGACCCATTCTTTATCAACATGGGTTTTTCCATTTTCCACGCTTACCCTGACCACGGTGTGTCGGTTCCGTTTGATAGCAACAGTAAAGGCCTATTTGCTGGCGAAGGTGCCGGTGTTTTAGTGCTAAAACGCTTAGCTGATGCAGAGCGTGATGGCGACAACATCTACGCAGTCGTCAGCGGTATTGGCTTGTCGAACGATGGCCGTGGCCAGTTCGTATTAAGCCCAAATAGCAAGGGACAAGTCCAAGCCTTTGAACGCGCTTACGAGGCTTCAAACCTATCACCAGACAGCATTGAAGTGATTGAGTGCCACGCAACCGGCACACCGTTAGGTGACAAGGTTGAGTTAACCTCAATGGAACGTTTCTTTGCTGACAAGTTGAATGGTTCTAACCCGCCATTGATTGGCTCTGCGAAGTCAAATCTCGGTCACTTACTGACGGCAGCAGGTATGCCTGGGATCATGAAGATGATCTTCGCGATGAAAGAAGGTGTGCTTCCTCCAAGTATTAATTTGGACAAGCCACTATCGTCGCCAGAAGGTTTATTTGGTTCACAGACGCTACCAACACAAGTGCAACCTTGGCCAAGTAAAGCGGGCAACCAAGAGCGCTGTGCGGGTGTTTCTGTATTTGGTTTCGGTGGTTGTAATGCTCACTTACTGCTTGAAGCGTATTCAGGTACGGGTCATGCAAACCAGACTCTAGAGTCAGCATCTCCAAGCCTACAATCGCCTAATTTAAGCATTACTGGTCTCGCGTCTCACTTCGGTTCTCTGCAAAGCATCAATGCACTAAGCACTGCGATTGAGACTAACAGCGATGCTTTCATTGCCTTGCCGAAGAAACGCTGGAAAGGCTTAGACCAACATCCAGAACTGCTGAATCAGTTTGGTTTACACGGCATTCCAAATGGCGCGTACATCGATCAATTCGACCTCGATTTCCTACGCTTCAAAGTACCGCCTAATGAAGATGACCGTTTGATCTCTCAGCAGTTGCTACTGATGAAAGTTGCAGACGAAGCCATCAAAGATGCCAAGCTCGTGGCAGGTCAAAAGGTTGCGGTTTTAGTGGCAATGGAAACAGAGCTTGAAATGCACCAATTCCGTGGACGCGTAAACCTGCATAGCAAATTGGCTGACAGCTTTGCCAACATGGGTATTGAGCTAACACAAGACGAATACAAATCGCTAGAAACCATCGCGATGGACAGTGTAATGGACGCAGCCAAGCTGAACCAATACACCAGTTTCATCGGCAACATCATGGCTTCGCGTATCTCTTCATTGTGGGACTTTAACGGCCCTGCCTTTACGATTTCAGCCGCTGAACAATCAGTTGCTCGTTGTATCGATGTCGCGCAAAACCTAATGTCGCAAGAATCCATGGACGCAGTCGTGATTGCAGCCGTTGACCTTAGTGGCAGTGCGGAACATGTGATTCTGAAGAACAGCATGAGCCCAGTGTCACTTGCTCCAAAATTCGGACAACCGCAAGACGGCAGTTGGAATGTGGGCGAAGGCGCAGGTGCGATTGTTCTTGTTGAAGAGAGTCGAGTAGCGAGCAACCAAGAGACAGCTTACGGCAGTATCAACGCCTTAGCCTTTGGTTCAAGCGAGCGTAACAACGCCGTTGCTGATGAGTTACTGACTCAAGTCGGTATGAGCTCGAACGATGTTTCTCTGCTTGAGCTTAACCATGCACCAGAGTCTTCATCATATCAGTCTTCGTCTCTAAGTTTAGCGAGCACAAGGACGACTCAAGCGAGTCAACGTATTGGTCATTGCTCCGCAGCTTCTGGCATGGCAAGCCTGCTACACGGTCTGCTCAACCTGAACCTTGAGTCTCTGAATCCAAATGTCAGCTCTAAGAGCGCGATTGTTGCTAACATCAGCGAAGGACAATGTTCACAGCTGCTACTAAGCCAATCGAATGTTGAATCTCAGTCGCTGTCCGTTCGTTTAAGCAATGAACTGGCGAGTGATGCTAAACGTCAATTGGTTAAGCAAGTGACATTAGGTGGTCGCGATATCTATCAACATATTGCCCAAACCCCAGTGACCAACTTGGCAACGATTCAACAGAAAGCTTCTGGTAAACAAGCAGCAAGAGTGGCGTCGATTCCAACGACGGCAAGCATTCAAGCAGCCCTTGCGCAAAAAGAGTTAGAGAAGAAGGCATTAGCGCAGAACGCGGTAGAGCCAGTCATCGAAACTCCTACATCAGTATCCCCTACTCTGGCGCCAACTCGCCACAGTCAGCTAACAGGTAACCACAGCAATATGACTCATGTCCTATCCGCTAAAAATGGCGCGTCTCAAATCGACGCTAAGACGGATGCAGCATTACAACCGTCTGTAACACCACATAACCAAGCTTTTGCTCAAAACCAGCAAGCGGCCCAGCAAGTACACAAAGCATTCCTGCACACTCGTGCCCAAGGCATGCAGATGGCTGATGCACTATTAAAGGCACAGTTAAACGCAATTACGTCTGGTTTAGATAGCTCAGCTGAAACATCAGCTCAACCAGCTCAACCAGCTCAAGTTCAGTCAGTGCCAGTAAACGCACTTACGACGCCAGCACCAGTAAAACCTATCCGTAAGCCATGTATCTGGGATTACGATGATCTGGTTGAATACGCTGAAGGTGATATCGCCAATGTATTTGGTCCTGACTACGCGATCATCGATAGCTACTCGCGCCGCGTTCGCTTACCAACCACTGACTACCTATTGGTATCTCGTGTAACCAAGCTCAACGCGACAGTGAACGAATACAAGCCAAGCACCATGACCACAGAATACGACATCCCAGTTGATGCGCCGTATCTTGTCGATGGTCAGATCCCTTGGGCTGTCGCGGTAGAATCTGGTCAGTGTGACCTAATGCTGATTAGCTACTTAGGCATTGATTTTGAAAACAAAGGCGAACGTGTTTACCGCCTGCTTGATTGCACATTAACTTTCCTTGGCGACTTGCCTCGTGGTGGCGATACGCTGCGTTACGATATCTCAATCAATAGCTTTGCTCGCAATGGCGATACGTTGCTGTTCTTCTTCTCGTACGAATGTTTCGTTGGCGACAAGATGATCCTGAAAATGGATAACGGCTGTGCAGGCTTCTTCACTGATGAAGAACTAGCGGACGGCAAAGGTGTGATTCACACTGAAGACGAAATCAAGGCTCGTAAGCTTGCTACTAAGCAACGCTTCGACCCAATGTTGCACTGCCCTAAAACCCAGTTTAACCACCAAGAACTGCGCCACCTACTAACTGCCAACATTGCAGAATGTTTTGGTCCAACTCACCAATCCAATAGCCACCAGCCTTCTTTATGCTTCAGCTCAGAGAAGTTCATGATGATCGAAAAAGTTAGCCGTGTGGAACCGCAAGGCGGCACATGGGGACTTGGTCTGATTGAAGGTCATAAGCAGCTAGAGCCTGAGCACTGGTACTTCCCTTGTCACTTCAAAGATGACTCAGTAATGGCTGGTTCTTTGATGGCAGAAGGTTGTGGTCAACTGCTTCAGTTCTTCATGATGCACCTTGGCATGCACACGCTTGTTCAAAATGGTCGTTTCCAACCACTTGAAAATGCGCCTCAGCAAGTACGCTGTCGTGGTCAAGTTCTACCACAATCGGCAGAACTGACTTACCGCATGGAAGTGACCGAGATTGGTCTCAGACCTCGCCCATACGCGAAAGCTAACATCGATATTTTGCTGAACGGCAAAGTGATTGTTGATTTCCAAAATTTGGGTGTGATGATCAAAGAAGACGACGAATGTACTCGTTACCTGCCTTCTTTAGAAACTGCTGTCGCAACTCCTGTTATCGAAAGCTTGGACCATAAAAGCTTGGGCAATACACCAGCAGTAAACCAACAAGCTTCAGCGAATGCACCACTCATGGCACAAATTGAAGACCTAGAAACAGCGCCAAATAAAGGCGTAATTCCTCTTCAACACGTTGAAGCTCCGGTAACGCCTGATTACCCGAACCGCACACCTGATACGGTTCCATTCACGCCATACCACATGTTCGAATTCGCTACTGGTGATATCGAGAAATGTTTCGGTCCTGATTTCTCTATCTACCGTGGCATGATTCCACCACGTACTCCGTGTGGCGACCTACAGCTAACTACTCGCGTTGTTGAGATCGACGGTAAGCGTGGCGACTTCAAGAAGCCTTCATCGTGTATCGCTGAATACGAAGTGCCAGAAAACGCATGGTACTTTGATGAAAACAGCCACCAGACCTTAATGCCTTACTCGGTATTGATGGAGATTTCACTGCAGCCGAACGGCTTTATCTCTGGCTACATGGGTACGACACTGGGCTTCCCAGGTGAAGAACTGTTTTTCCGTAACCTAGATGGCAGCGGCAAAATGTTGCGTAACGTCGACTTGCGCGGCAAAACGATCACCAACGATTCTCGCTTGCTTTCAACCGTAATGATGGGCACCAACATCGTACAGAGCTTCAGCTTCGAACTGAGCACTGACGGTGTGCCGTTCTACGAAGGTACAGCGGTATTTGGTTACTTCAAAGGCGCAGCACTGAAAGACCAACTTGGTTTGGACAACGGTAAAGTGACTCACCCTTGGCACGTTGATAACAACCGCACGCCGGATGTAAACATCAACCTACTAGACAAAACGACTCGTTACTTCAATGCACCAGTTTCTGCTACGGGTGAAGTGCAAGAGCACTATCAACTGGCTGGCGGTCGCTTGAACTTTATCGATACCGTGCAGATCACTAGTGACGGTGGTAAAGACGGCCTTGGTTACCTATACGCTGAACGTACCATTGACCCAAGCGATTGGTTCTTCCAGTTCCACTTCCATCAAGATCCAGTAATGCCAGGTTCTCTAGGTGTTGAAGCAATCATCGAGCTGATGCAAACCTATGCGCTAAACAAAGATCTTGGCGCTGGCTTCCGCAATCCGAAGTTTGGTCAAATCCAATCTGAAGTGAAATGGAAATACCGTGGTCAAATTAACCCTCTGAACAAACAGATGTCTCTGGATGTACACATCACTGCGATTAAAGACGAAGACGGCAAACGCATCATCGTTGGCGACGCAAACCTGAGCAAAGATGGTCTGCGTATTTACGAAGTGAAAGACATCGCAATTTGTATCGAAGAAGCCCCTGCTATCGATAAAGCATAAGCCGCATTAGAGACAGAGAACTAGGAAAGAATTTAGTATGACAACTCAAACTACAATCAATAACGAAAAGCTATCTCCGTGGCCTTGGCAGATCGAAGAGAGCACAACTCGCTTTGATAACGCGGCAATGTCGACAATTTTGAAAGATTTAAGCCTTGCTTGTTACGTAGTGAACCACCCAGAAAAAGGGTTAGGTGTTAGCCAACAAGCAGAGATTGCATCGGGCGATTCAGCAAGTTCAGCGAACAACCAACCTGTTAGCGCTTTTGCTCCGGCATTGGGCACACAAAGCTTGGGCGACGAAGATTTTCGTCGCTGTCACGGCGTGAAATACGCTTATTATGCAGGTGCAATGGCAAACGGCATTTCATCTGAAGAGCTTGTGATCGCACTTGGTCAGGCTGGCATTCTTTGTTCATTTGGCGCTGCGGGCTTAATCCCGTCTCGCGTTGAGCAAGCGATCAACCGCATTCAAGCTGCACTACCAAACGGTCCTTACGCGTTTAACTTAATTCACAGCCCAAGCGAACCCGCTCTAGAGCGCGGCAGTGTTGAGCTGTTTTTGAAGCACAAAGTGAAAACAGTTGAGGCTTCAGCATTCTTAGGTTTAACACCGCAAATCGTTCACTATCGTGCTGCGGGCCTTAGCCGCGATGCACAAGGTGAGATTCAGATTGGCAACAAAGTTATTGCCAAGGTAAGCCGTACTGAAGTCGCAAGCAAGTTCATGCAGCCAGCTCCAGCTAAAATGCTGCAAGCTTTGTTTGATGAAGGTCGAATCACAGCAGAACAGATGGAACTAGCACAGCTGGTTCCTATGGCAGATGACATTACCGCAGAAGCTGACTCTGGTGGTCACACGGATAACCGTCCGCTAGTAACACTGCTACCAACGATTCTAGCGCTGAAAGAGCAAATCCAAGCACAGTACCAGTTCAAAACACCACTGCGTGTTGGCTGTGGTGGTGGTGTAGGCACGCCTGACGCAGCTCTAGCGACGTTTAACATGGGCGCGGCATACATTGTTACCGGTTCTATCAACCAAGCGTGTGTTGAGGCTGGCGCGAGCGAACACACACGTAAGCTGCTTTCGACAACTGAAATGGCTGACGTGACGATGGCTCCGGCCGCAGACATGTTCGAAATGGGCGTGAAACTGCAAGTGGTTAAGCGCGGTACCTTGTTCCCAATGCGTGCCAACAAACTGTATGAGCTATACACACGTTACGACTCGATTGAAGCGATCCCAGTTGAAGAACGCCTGAAGTTAGAGAAACAAGTATTCCGTTCAACATTGGATGACATCTGGGCGGGGACTGTGGCTCACTTTAATGAGCGCGATCCTAAACAGATCGAACGTGCGGAAGGCAATCCGAAACGTAAGATGGCATTAATTTTCCGTTGGTACTTGGGTCTTTCTAGCCGCTGGTCAAACACCGGCGAACAAGGTCGTGAGATGGATTACCAAGTATGGGCAGGTCCAGCACTTGGCGCATTCAACGCATGGGCAAAAGACAGCTATCTAGATGATTACCAACAGCGTAATGCAGTCGACCTAGCAAAACACCTAATGCATGGCGCAGCCTACTTGGCTCGTGTTAACTTGCTGACCTCGCAAGGTATCAAGCTTGACCCAGAACTCGCACGTTGGAAGCCGACACAAAGAATGGCGTAACGGTTCTTTCATTCAACTACATGAAAGAACCGCCAGCTATATTGGCCAATAACGAACAAAAAAAGCGACCGGATCATCGGTCGCTTTTTATTTATGGTTTACTGCCTGTGATTAAAAAGGGAAACGGCAAATAGGAAGGAGTCTATGTACCGCTTCCCGTATATACATCACGCTATTTTTCTAGTCTTTATGCACATTAATTACGTACTGCAATCGGATCTGGAGTGCCATCTGGATCATTATTCACCACCCCATCGGTTGCAACCAAACCTGAACTCGCCAGAATCACACCACAGAAATGAGGCGCCGCCATGGATGTACCGTTATAGGCCACCGTCCCACCACCAGCCTTGGTCGATAAAATATTCACTCCCGGTTGTCCATATTCCACATCAGGCCCATAGTTAGAAAAAGCGGCAAAATTATCATTGCTATCAAACGCTGAAATGGTAAATACATTAACGTGATCGGTACTTGCTGGCGTAAAGTTCTCTGCATCGGCACTAGAGTTACCAGCCGCAACAGAGAAGAATATGCCATCGTCCGCCGCCGACTTTATGGCACTATCAAGAGCCGCAGAAAAGCCACTACCGCCTAAACTCATATTGGCGCAATCACCAGCACTTGCGTTAGCCGCAACATGATCGACACCCGCAATCACGCCAGACATTGTGCCGCTACCATTATTATCTAGCACTCGAACAGGGATCACTGTTGCACCCGCGGCAACACCAACCACATCAAATCCGTCATTTTTTGCAGCAATCGTCCCTGCAACATGAGTACCGTGTCCGTTACCGTCGTTGGTATTATTTTTCTTCCCACGAGCAAAGTTAGCCCCTCGTCTTCTATCAACGTTCAGATCTGGATGACTACTATCAATCCCAGTATCAATGACCCACGCCACTGAATTGGAGCCTGTCATGTCGACAAAACCTCCGACACGATCAATCCCCCACGGAGTCTGTTGTGTCGCTCTTGGGTTTTCACTATCGCCCCCTCCTTTATCAGGTTTTCCGCCTCGTGGCATCGCATTTACAACCATATCAGGTTCAATATAATCGATATCTGGAAAGCGATGCTTCAAACCGTTTAAAGCTTGAATAGGCATACGAACAGAGAAGCCTTTTATTGCAAAGTTATAACGGTGCCCGACGACACCTTTTCCTTTCGCGACCGCTTGAGCAATTTCACTAGCACGAGAGTCCGGTGTGTTACCGTCAAGCACCACAATATAATGATCTTTGAGATCATAACCTTGATTAACCACCGCGAGAGATCCTGAAGAGAACATTGCCAGTGAGATAGCACTCGCTAAATAAATCAGTTTCATAACCACCACCCAAACATTCACATAAATAATGAATTTACTTTTTGAGTATAGAGGTTAATGATAAAAGTATTAGTAACAAGTAGAGATATATAGTACGAAAGGGTGAAAAGACAATACCGCTAACTTAAGAAAGCGGCATTTTTATGGTAATCACAGAATGATAAATAGGTCACTTAAATATTTTGCATACGCTTTTTCAATCGTGCTAAATCAATCGCGCTTGAGCGAACCGTTAGTTTGATACATTCGTAGTCATAATCTTCTTTAACCACACTCATTTTAGAGCGAATTTCACCAATAATGCTTTGTCCAGAGTAAGGGATGGTGATCTCTTCTTCGATCATCCCTTGTTCTGCAACACTAACGATGTATTTGTGCAGTTTAGTGATATCTAATGGGTCAAGAGTTGACGTTAGCATCGCATCTGGGAACTCTTCCATCAGCGCTAACTGCTGTTCTTCGTTCAATCTATCGCACTTATTCAGCACTAATAGTTTTTCGCTGCCTTCAACCCCCACTTGGGCTAGTACTTCATGTACCACATCAAGCTGAGCACGGAATGTCGCATCAGACGCATCCACGACATAGAGTAGTAATGACGCATCATGCGCTTCTGCTAGTGTTGAGTGGAATGAAGCAACCAGATCGTGTGGTAATTTTTTGATGAAACCAACCGTATCTGAAACCAAGATACGCGGTTGAGTAATTGGCTGAAGAGCACGAACCGTCGTATCAAGCGTTGCGAAAAGTTTATCTTCACCTACCACTTCGGTTGTGGTCATCGCACGCATCATCGAAGACTTACCGGCATTGGTATAACCAACTAAAGCTACAGTGAAAAGCTCCGCGCGTTTAGTGCGTCGGTTTTTCATTTCATCTTGTACGCTAACCAGTTCACGTTTAAGTGCGGCAATTTGATCGCGAACTTTACGGCGGTCAAGCTCTAGTGACGTTTCACCAGCACCCTGACCCATTTGACGTTCTTTATCGCCCTCAGCTACTTCTCGCAGTCGAGGCACTAGGTAATTTAGACGAGCAATTTCAACTTGTAGACGAGCGGTACGAGTGCGAGCATGACGGCTGAAAATCTCAATGATGATGCCGGTACGGTCAAACACTTCAACACCCAAATGGGCCTCAACATTACGCAGTTGAGACGGGCTCAAATCACAGTCAAATACCACAACATCAGCAGTTCCGTACTCCAACCCTTCAGATGGCAAATTATCAAAATCTAATTCATCAATACCAGAGCTAAAATCAAACGATTCATCAATAAAATCTTCGTCTTCTACTTCTTCAATCGAGCCTTGGTAACCTGTAAGGTGGGCGATTTCAGCAAGTTTACCCGCTCCCAATACGTTCTGTTTCTGCGTTGACTTGTGATGCTGTGATTGAGTTCCAACCACTTTGAACCCTAACGTGGTTACTAATCGAGCAAGTTCAGCAAGGGACTCCTTTGCTTCATCACCTTTAAATTCCGGCGTCGTTATAGAAATAAGTAGAGCGTTATTCTGTGATGGTTTTGCTGTTAGTTTCATGATTAATTACATTTATGCACCTAAGTGCAGCCTAGTTTTGGGGCTAAAGTTAGCTTGATCCTACGCTGTTATAGGTCAGCTTTATAGAGTAATAGAATACTAAATACAGATATTATTGCGATTCGCTATAAAGTTAGTCGTAATAGAACAAGAATCAAGTGCAGGATTGGAAATTGTACTGTGAAGTTTTGTGGTGTACTACTTTTAGGTAGGTTCTATGTTTTAGTATTTCACTGGATCGCTTAAAGCCTCCAGAATTAAGCACCCGTTTTCATTATTTACCTCATTGACTCATTCAACAGAAATAGCACTTAACATGGTATTTCTGCTGAACAATGTCGAATGTACGAATCTAAAGCAAATTTATCCTTACATAACTCTTTATCGTATACCCCGCTTTATCTACTTTTTCTTCTTACCTTGAACCGCTTTAAAGCGAGGGTTTGATTTGCAGATAACGTAAATTCGCCCTTTTCTTTTGACGATTTGACAATCGGGGCTTCGCTTCTTGGCGCTCTTTAGTGAATTTAATACTTTCATGTTACTTCTCTCCCTGCTTTACTGAATTCAAACTACCGAAACGACGAGTAAAGTTAGCCACACGACCCTCTTTATGAATGACACGCTGCTTGCCTGTATAAAATGGATGAGACTCGGACGACACTTCAACCGTGTAATAAGGATAAGTTTTGCCATCCTCCCACTTAATTTCTCGGTCTGTTTGTAAGGTCGAGCCGATCAAAAAATACTTATCAACACTCGTGTCATGAAATACCACAGTACGATACTGCGGGTGGATGTCAGGTTTCATATCATTTCCCTCAAATTAGCAATAGCAGGCTGCTGCCCACCAAACTTGCGTTATGTTATAACATAACAATGCGACCTGGTAAATGATAATAAGTCTCATCAGCTTAATGTTTTTGATAGTTCGCGAATTTCAATTCAGAATAGTTGGGCACACCTGGAGCCGATCGTTTGTAGAGAGTCTTTGGATAATTCCAGATATTACAAATCTCCTATCAAGTGGCCAAGTTCACTCAGCCACCGAAGATCAAACAAAGCGAACCAACTGGCTCGCTTTGTTATGACTCTTCATCATAGTTTTTACTTTAGAGGGTCGTTGTCTGGCAACGTATTATGAACCCAAAGAGCCAACCTGTGCTTGATGTTTGCACCGTCGAGTTTGCCATCAGGTAACGGCGTGATCTGTTTGGCATCGACCAAAAACAGGTAAATCGCTTTTACTCTATCAGGTTGTGGTGACTGCGGTAGGTTAAAGCCTTGCATCTTTGCCATCTTCCCGCCAATATCAAGCGCCTTCTTAACCAGTTTGTCTTCATTACGCAGCTTGGAACTTTTTGACATAGATAGAACCCTCTTTTCACTGGCCTATCGCTAACGCGCAAAAAAACGCCCCGTGACTCGATATGAATACGGGGCGATTTATGTGGCGCTGTTTTCTTTACACTTAAAAGCAACGGCGGTTATAACGTTTTTAAGAAGCCGTTAATTTTATCTTCGTGGTGCTTAATCGTCTCTTGCGTTGGGATCACCGCGTCTTTATGAGTGAAGTACACCAAAATAGCCATTTGAGCCGTTAGTCGGTTTTCTGCTTCATCAAACGCCACTGAGTATTCACTTTCTAGTGCGCCACGTGTCACTTCCTCTTTATCATTTGCTGGTAGGCAGTGAAGTAACATCGCACCAGGACGAGCTTTCGCCATTAACTCTTCGGTGATCACATAGTGAGGCATAAATGCCGCAAGACGCTCTTCCTTCTCATCCATTTGAGTCACCCAGTAGAAGCTATCACCGTACACCACATCACAATCGCTAATTCGTTCTACATCGTCTGTAATTTCAATCGTGCCGCCAGACTCTTCGCAGAAGTTCAGAGCCATATCGATCCACTCTTGCTCCATGTGGTATTTTTTAGGACCAATCTGCTTGAAGCCCATGCCGTACTTAGCACAAGTCAGCATCAATGAACGACATACATCAGTTGCATCGCCCATGAATGCCAAAGTTAAATCTGAGAGTTTACGTCCGTCTGTGATGTGCTCTCTGATGGTGAAAAGATCGGCCAACATCTGTGTTGGATGGAAGCGAGTATCGAGGCCATTAATCACTGGCACTGTCGACATTTCAAGTAAGCCATCAAGTGTTTCAGGGCTGTTAGTACGAGCCATGATGATGTCACACATACGAGAAAGTACGCGTGAAGTATCATCAATCGACTCTTTACCACCAAGGTGAATATCTTTTGGAGACAAGAATAGTGCGTGGCCGCCTAGCAATGTTGCCGCAACTTCAAAAGAGACACGAGTACGAGTTGAGCCCGCTTCAAAAATCATCCCAACGGATTTGCCTTTGAACAGTTGTGGAATCGCGTTATCTTTGCGTGCCTGCTTCAAATAAGTCATGAGTTCCATCATGTTGTCCATCTCTGTTACAGAGAAGTCTTTCATTGACACCATATGTTCAAGGTTTGATTTGTTTAATTCAGTTGCACTAGAAGAAGGTAATTTCATTTTAAGTTCCTATTTTTATTGTTGTTCACGTTTCTTTCGAGTAGATCTCGTGACGATTCGGTTTCATGTATTGTTTTGGATTTAATTTCTTAGTTATCAATGCCACTGACTTTCATGGCTCAATCGATAGTTACACTCTGGGTACCTGCTGAGTGATGCAGTGAATGTTGCCACCGCCAAGCAAGATTTCTCTCGCAGGGATACCGTTCACCTCATAACCCGGATAGATATTTTCTAACATCGCAATTACGTCGTTGTCGTATCGTTCATCAAGCAGTGGCAAGACTATCTGCTTGTTGGTGATTAGGTAGTTGGCATAAGAAGCCGCTAAACGTTCACCCGCTTCACGTTCCATCCCTTCTGCTATATCAATTCCTGCCGCTTCTTCAGCTGACATAAATAGCGGGCCCGGCATTGGCAGTTTATGAACTTTGATGTTGCGCCCTTTTGCATCGGTTTGGCTGGTGATGCTGTCGTACGCTTCTCTGCTGATCGCATATTGAGGATCGTTTTCGTCATCACACCACGTCAGCACGACTTCACCTGGCTTAACGACATGGAGAATATTATCGACATGACCGTTGGTTTCATCGTTGTATAAACCATGGGGTAACCAGATGATCTTCTCAACATTGAGATGCTCACAAAGTACGGCTGTGATCTCCTCTTTATTGAATTCAGGGTTGCGACTCTCATGAAGTAAACACTCTTCTGTTGTATAAAGCGTCCCTTCACCATCAACGTGGATAGAACCACCTTCTAAGACAATCGGAGCTTTATAACGAGAATCTCGGATAATCTCACACATCTTCTGAGCTACTTGATTATCTCGATTCCATGGTGAATAAAGCCCATCAACTAAACCGCCCCAAGCATTGAATTCCCAATCTACTCCACGACGTTCACCTTGGTCGTTCACGACATATGTTGCTCCGATATCACGCATCCACGAATCATCTGTCGACACTTCCAAAACGCGAATATCATCAGGCAGACGTGACACGGCGTTATCGTATTGGGCTGAGCTTGCAAGCATGGTTACTGGTGTCGTTTTACTAATCTGCTTCGCGACATCCACAAACACTTTCTGTGCAGGTTTTGCCCCATCACGCCAGTTATCAGTACGTTCCGGCCATGCCATCCAAATTTCATTATGTGGCTCATGCTCACCTGGCATTCTGAAATTGTCATTTTTTGGTGTGCTATCTAATGTTTTTTTCATGATCTCATTCTCCTAGATTACGCTTGAGCATCTTGATGATGTATTTCTGTCACTTCTTGTTCTTTCTTACGTTTCAACGCGCCAAGTAAAATCCATTCCCCAATAAGGATGGTCGCGATAACGCCTATCAGAACTGGTCCTGTATATCCCCAGTCCGCTACCGTTAGATCTAACGCTTCTGGGAAGATGAAAAGTACCACCGCTTGGAAAACCACAAGAAAACAGACAATTGACATAATCCACTGCATCGCCATGCCACCCGGCACTTTGAATGGACGTTCACGTTCACCATCTACCACGCGAAGCTTCAAGTACGCTGGGAACATGAACAGGTAAGGCAGTAGGAAAATACAACTTGAGAAAGCAAATATTGACCAGAACAGATCATCGTTCCCTTGTGCAAACAGTGCGTAAGACAAGATAACAACCGTTGATACAATACCCGTGATGTTATTTGCTCCGACTGGTGAGCCTTTCTCTGATACTTTCGCGACAGGTGCTGGAAGTTCTCCCTCTTGTGCTGCTTCCGCTGCGGCACGGCTTGCACCCATAGTCCAACTCACCATGTTGCCAATAAGAGTTAACAGTGCGAATGTACCGAATAGATAAACCATTGCCGTACCGAATGCACCCTCACCAAATAGTGTTCTAAAAGTGTCAATCAAACCAGAAACCAGACCAATGCTTTCAACTGGCAGAGCCATCAAGATGCCAACAGTACCAAAAATGTATAGGAAAGCAGTGATACCAATAGAAAGGAAGACAGCTTTAGGCATGTCGCGTACATCTTTCATCTCTTTTGTCATGGTCGCAACCAGTTCGAAGCCCATCAAATTAAATACGATAGCGGGTAAGAAAGTGACCGCAGAATCAAGCGAAGGCATCATTGCTGGTAGGGTAAATTCGTTGGCTACGCCATTTTTCATCGCATAAATAAAACCGCCGACACCTAATGTGCTGATGACAACTATTTTTAAGACGGCACCGATATTGGTCACCCAAACACCGATATCAGCAGACACATTACAAATCCAAACCGTTAACCATGTGAGTAATATACAAATAGCAATTTGGCCCCATAAAGAGAGCTCAGGCATAAAGAGTTCGGCAAACATTCCCGCAAACATGATGTAAACCGCAGGCATCCATAAGCCAACGTTGATCCAGTAGAACCATGTTGTTCTAACCGCCCATTTAAAATTGAATGCTTCTTTTACCCAGTCGTAAATACCACCCTCGCCTGGGTATGTTGTACTTAATTCAGACGTGATCAACCCATAGGGGATCACAAAGAAGATTAACATTAAGACCCACCAACCAATCGCACTGACACCAATGCTGGCTGACGCAGTTAATGTGTCGACTACTAGGACTGCACACAATGTAAAGAGTGCAATTCCCGTAACCCCCATTTTTCCTTGCGTTTCGTTACTCATCGCTTAATTCCTTAATGATTAATACGGGATTAATTAAACGGCAAAGCGACAAGCTGAACTGGGATGAAAACTGAATATCGGTTTTGGAGAAACGAACCTTGAAGAAAAGTGAAATTAACCCAACAAAAATTGGACAAAAAAGTATCAACGACGGAATCTTTGATTTTTATCAATTGTTTTTACGGTTATTTTTTGAAGTTCCAGTTTCAAATTCAAGATCACATATCTGAAGAATTTGATGATTCTTACGGCATTATGTGATGGAAGAACAACTTACCAAGCGAAATCGAAAGCAGCCATCGAATTGTGATTTTTATCCCCGATGCACTGCGAAAACTTCAATACAGTAAAGGGGATTTTATTAGCCTCTTTCTATGTGTACTTGAGGAACAAATAAAGAGTACATATTCAGCGTCAATATTGTTCTAACTTTGTGTATTTGCAAAACCAACATGAGGAAGGCATAAAGAGGTACTGAGTCAAACTTCCGATTGATAGAATGGATTTTTTCCCCACAACCCTTTATGTTTTTTGACCGCTTCAATAATAGTGAGCACCGTCGTATGCGAAAAGTAACAACGCAAGAGAAGCTACTGAAAATCCATGATGCCGTGGCCCAGTTAATGGAACGCCGTGAAGCCACAGATATCTCTATGTACGATGTAGCGAAAGAGTGCGGAATGGCAACGTCTACCGTCTATCACCACTATCCAAACATTGAAAACCTGTTCCAAAATTTGCTTGATGATGTATTTAAGGATTTTGACGCCTTGCTGCATCAGTGTATTGATGCCGAGAAAGTGACGCATTGGACGGATATTAATCGCATGATTGAAACAGCTTATGTGAACTATTACAACACTAACCCTATTGCGAGAAAGTTGATTTTAGGACGACATACTTTTACCGAATTAGGCCATGCAGATACTGAGCACGATCTAATACTGGGTAATGAAGTTGAGATGATTTATCGACAGTACTTCGACGTTCCGCAATTATCGCAACCCATCAATGTGTTTGCGATTTCGTTGCAAGTAGCAGACAAAATTTATTCACTGTCTTATCGTCAGCACGGCTGTATCACACCGGAACTTGCCAACGAAGCGGTTCGCCTTACTGAATCTTATCTCAAACTCTATATCCCTCATATTTGCCAACGAGCCGTTTAAACCGTTAATGTTCATGGCCAAGCACTTAGCACTTAAAACTTAAAACTTAAAACTTAGCCCCAGCAGAACAAAAAAAGGCAACATCTCAATTCCGACGTTGCCTTCTGATTCAATTTACCGTTTTCCTTCCGAATTAGAAATCAATTCTCGCTTCTGTTTGCGCGTCAAAGAATACTGCTTTCGATAAATCAAAATGCAATGGCGCCATTTGTCCAACGGTCACTTCGAACTCAGGAGACAAACGACAAGCCACTTCTTGGTCGTTCACTTTCACCATCGCGATAGTATCTGGCCCAGTGGGTTCCAAAACCTCTAATTTCAGGTCAAGCAAGGTAGACGCGGAAACATCATCCCCTGCTTGATCGGTAATATGTTCGGGCCTTAATCCGATCACTACCTCTTTGCCATCTTGCTCGCGCATCGATTGTGGTAAGCGAATATGGTGCTCTTGGTTTTCAGTCCCTATCACCTTAATGATTGGGTTCTGTTCGACATCTAGATCCACCATTGTCTTGATGAAGTTCATCGATGGTGACCCCATAAAGCCAGCAACAAACATATTATTCGGACGAGTGTAGATCTCTTTTGGCGTTCCTAGTTGTTGCAGCTCACCATCTTTCATCACCGCGATCCTATCTGCTAATGTCATGGCTTCAATTTGGTCATGAGTGACATACACTATGGTGGTATTTAATTGTTGGTGAAGTCGCTTTATTTGGTGGCGCATCTCAACCCGCAATTTCGCATCCAAATTAGATAACGGTTCATCAAAAAGATACAACTTGGGGCGACGAGCAAGCGCACGGCCCATGGCGACCCTTTGTCTTTGTCCACCAGAAAGTTGCGACGGTTTACGATCCAGAAGTTGATCAATTTGCAGCATTTCTGCCACTCGATTCACTTCAGCATCGATTTCATCTTTGGGCATTTTTTTGATTTTTAACCCAAAAGCGATATTGCCACGTACCGTCATGTTTGGGTATAGCGCGTATGATTGGAATACCATCGCGATGTCGCGGTCTTTAGGTTCAACCTGAGCCACGTCAACACCATCAATCACGATTTCACCCGAGCTAATGTTCTCTAGCCCAGCAATGGTGTTCATCAGGGTGGATTTTCCACACCCCGAAGGGCCGACAAGTATCAAAAATTCCCCCGAATCGATACTGATGTCGATGCCCTTTAACGTTTCGTTGTCCGCGTTGCGATAGGTTTTACGGATCTGTTTTAAATCTAATGTTGCCATGGGTAATTATCCTTTTACTGATCCTGCCGTTAGGCCACGAACAAAATATTTTCCTGCGAAGACATACACCAACAGCGTTGGCAGTGCGGCGATAATAGCGGCAGCCATATCGACGTTGTATTCTTTAACGCCCGTGCTGGTATTGACTAAGTTGTTTAATGCTACGGTGATTGGTTGAGTCTCTGAGCCTGAGTACACCACCCCGAACAAGAAATCGTTCCAGATTGCGGTGAACTGCCAGATCACCGTCACCATGATGATGGGTGTAGAGATCGGTAATAAGATCTTGAAGAAAATGGTGAAGAAGCCCGCACCATCCAGTTTTGCCGCTTTGATCAACTCATCAGGAATCGAGATGTAGAAGTTACGGAAAAACAGAGTCGTAAACGCCATGCCGTAGATAACATGCACAATCACCAAACCGATGGTTGTGTTAGCCAAGCCCATCTTGCCAAGCATGGTCGCCATTGGCAGCAGCACCACTTGGAATGGGATGAAGCAACCAAACAGCAACAGGCTAAAGAACAGATTTGAACCTTTGAACTGCCATTTTGTTACTACGTAGCCGTTGAATGCACCGAGCAATGTTGAGATTGCGACCGCAGGAATCACCATTTGGAACGAATTCCAAAAATAACCTTTGATGCCTTCACATTTAACGCCAGTGCACGCGGTGTCCCACGCTTTATACCAAGCATCAAACACCCACTCTTTCGGCAAGCTCATCAAATTGCCCGCCTTAATGTCTGGCAAGGTTTTGAATGAGGTCAGTACCATTACGAACAGTGGCATTAGGTAAACTAAGCAGAAGAAAAGCAGTGCTGAATAGATAAACATTCGAGCAAAGTTGATGTTGTTCATCATGACTTTTTCTCCCTAAGTTCAGAGTAAAGATAAGGCACCAGAATCGCTAAAATACCCGCAAGCATCATCATGGCACTGGCAGCACCAAGGCCGATTTGTCCGCGTGTAAACGAGTGTGCGTACATGAATAGCGCTGGAAGATCCGATGAATAACCTGGGCCACCCGCTGTCATCGCGGTCACAAGGTCGAAGCTCTTAATCGCAATGTGTGAGGTGATGATCACCGCACTGAAAACCACAGGGCGCAAGCAAGGCAGAATGATTTTGAGATAAATAGTGGGTAAGCTTGCCCCATCAATTTGAGCGGCTTTGATGATTGAAGAGTCAATGCCACGAAGGCCTGCTAAGAACATCGCCATCACGAAGCCTGATGATTGCCAAAGTGCCGCGATAACCAAGGTATACACCGACATTTCGGAGTCGACTAGCCAATCAAATTTGAAGTCAGTAAATCCCCAGTCTTGCATCAACTTTTCAATGCCAAGACCTGGGTTAAGGATCCACTTCCACGCCGTACCTGTCACGATGAATGACAGCGCCATTGGGTAGAGATAGATAGTGCGAATCGCCCCTTCTTGACGGATATTCTGGTCAAGCAATACCGCTAAACCGACACCAAGCAAGATAGCAATCGCCATAAATAGAAAACCAAATACGCCGAGGTTGGTGATTGAAGTGATCCAGCGATCGTTGTCCATCAGCTTTTCATATTGGGTTAAACCAACGAAGTTGAAGCTCGGTAGAAATCGAGAGTTAGTGAACGACAACGCTGCCGTCCAAAAAATGTAGCCGTAGATACACACCACGGTCACTAACGCGGTCGGCGCTAGCACAATCTTAGGTAGCCAATGTTGCAACCTGTCAGCAAAACTCGGTTTCGGTGCAGGCTGGCTCCTTGTGGGTTTTGGAGTCGACTCAGTCAAAACATGCTCCATAACTTATCCTTGTTGCACAATCGAGCCAATGGCTTGCCTTTCGGCACCACATCAGCATCACGCATATCAGAATTGGGAGTGAAGAGTAGATAGGCTCCCTACGAGCCTACCCACCCTGGGGGTTTGGTGTTAGACCAAGTTAGATTAGATAGCCGCTTTCACTGCTTTCGCTAACTTAGCTGCCGCTTCTTTTGGATCGGCATCTTTCTCATTGAAGAAGTTGGTTACCACGTCGTAAATTGCGCCTTGCGCGTAACTTGTCGTCGCTAGGCCGTGAGCCATACTCGGAACAAGGTCGCCAGATTCCGCACTCGCTTTGAAGGTTGCCATTGAGTCCAACGCACATTGGTCAAACTTAGACATGTCCATATCTAGACGTACTGGGATTGAACCTTTGTTAAGGTTGAAGACTTCTTGGAAATCTTTGGTAAGAATGGTTTTCGCTAGGTCTTGCTGCGCTTTTTGGTTCTCTTTGTCACTCAACTCAAAGAACGCAAAGCTATCGATGTTGAAAGTGAACTGGCCATCGGTGCCCGGTGCTGGTGCACAGATGTAATCTTTACCCGGCACTTTACCAGCGGCGGTAAATTCGCCTTTCGCCCAGTCACCCATGATTTGCATCGCTGCTTCACCATTGATAACCATTGACGTTGCGACGTTCCAATCACGACCTGGAGAGTTGCTGTCGATGTAGTCACGCATCTTTTTGAATTTGGTGAATACTTCCACCATTTTGTCGCCAGATAACACGTCCATATCAAGTTCTACGAACGCTTTGTTGTAATCTTCACTGCCTAGCACGTCGAGAGCCACTGCTTCGAATACCGTCGCGTCTTGCCAAGGCTGACCACCATGAGCCAATGGAATGAAGCCAGCCGCTTTAATCTTGTCTGCCGCAACAAAGAACTCATCTAATGTAGTCGGAACCGTAACGCCTGATTTTTCTAAAACAACAGGGTTAGCCCAAAGCCAGTTAACACGGTGAACATTGACAGGAACGGCCACATATTCGCCATCCCATTTCATCACTTTAGTCACAACCGCTGGTAGAAGATCATCCCACTTTTCTTGTTTCGCTGTTGCATCGAGAGACGTTAGAAAACCTAAGCCACCCCACTCTTGAATATCATGACCTTTGATCTGCGCCGCTGATGGTGGGTTACCAGAGACTGCTCGCGTTTTTAAAACGGTCATCGCACTTTCACCGCCACCACCAGCCACTGCAAAATCTTTCCATGTATGGCCTTGTGTTTCAATCATCTCTTTCAGTACCGCTGCAGATTTCGCTTCGCCACCAGCCGTCCACCAGTGAAGCACTTCCACCTCACCCGCTTGAGAGAATGTTGAGGCTGCAAGAAGAGATAGAGTAAGTAGGGTTTTATTGAGTTTCATTATGTTCTTCCATGTTTGTCCGGTTCAATAGAGAGTCTACTTAATCTGATTGATAAGATTGAAACAAAAGGTAAGCCCCATGTAACACAATTGTTACATTAGACATCCAGACTACGTGGTATAAAGACTTGCGCGATTAATCCGCTATTTAGTGAGTTGCTGATAATGAGATCTCCCCCATGTCCATGAAGAATATTACGGCAGATCCCAAGCCCTAAACCATGACCTTCACTGTCAGTTGCAATCCGAAAGTAAGGTTCGAATACGGCTTCTAACTTATCTTCGGGGATCCCTTCGCCGTGATCAGTAATGGTGATCGCGACCCAGTCATCGAACTCTTCCAGCGTTACGTTGACTCGGTGGCCATACTTCACACCGTTATCAATCAGGTTGGTTAATACTCGTTTGATCGCTAAAGGCTTCGCTACAATCGGTTCAATATCAGTACGAGCAAACTCAACCTTTGTTGCTTTCTGATTATGGGATTCCATCACCGAAAATAGCATCTCATTGAGATCGACATAGGCGTTGTTCTCATGCAAATCCGTATCGCGAACGCATTGCAACGCCCCTTTCACCATGATCTCTAACTCATCGAGGTCTCGATTGAACTTGTTTCGCTTTACCTCATCTTCCAGCAATTCAGTTCGTAATCTCAACCGAGTAATAGGCGTTTTGAGATCGTGAGAGATAGCAGAAAAAAGGTGTTCTCGATCGGCCACATAACGCCTAATACGCATCTGCATTCGATTAAAAGCACGCGTCGCGGTGACCAGCTCTGTCGCTCCTTCTTCACGTAATGGCGGTTGATCGATATCCATACTCATTTCATTCGCAGCTTTGGCTAAGTTTTTTAATGGCCTGACCTGACGCCGTATCATCAGGTATGTAAGTACTAACAACAAAATCGTCGAGAAGAACAAAAACATCATCTGTTCTCGCCCTAAAATGGTGTCATCTAAGCTGACATAAGGAGCCGGAAGTAAAGCCGCGATATAGACCCACTCATGTTCGGCAAGCTGAATTTGAACCACCAACACAGGAGGGTTCAGTGGCTCTAAGGTCAACGTGTGGTGCGCCCATGACTTGGGGAGGTCGCTAAGATAAATGTCATTTTTCAACAAGCGTAGTTTTTCAGGTGGTGAAAAATCAACCAACACGGTTTCCACTTTATTGAGCTTACTCTCCAGCACTTGTTTCACTGAATCCATCGCGACCAGTTTCAATTGGGTATCCGGAATCGGCTCAACGATGAGTTCGTTTTTATTGAATGAGACAAAGAAGCGAGTGCCACCCATATTGCGAATTTGGTCCAATACGATATGGCGATATTTTACGGGAAGCGACTGAAAAAAGGTGACGGTTGAGGCAAACATATTTGCCATACTGGCAGAAGTAGAACGAATACCCTCAAGCTCTTTCTGTTTAGACTGATGGTACCAAATTCCTGTCGCCACACCTTGAGCCAGAACCACAGCAATAAGCGTCAACCATAAGGTTCTTGCCACTAAAGAGTTGGGGCGAAGTACACTGAATGGCTCTTTGCGCTTCATGCTCGTTCCTCATCCATTGATTAACATCTGAAGTTAATGCTCAATATTGACAGGAACTGCCAGAATATAGCCGTTTCCACGCATGGTTTTAATATAGTGAGGGTATTTACCGCTATCACCCAACCGTTGACGCAAACGACTGAGTTGAACATCAATCCCACGTTCAAACGGTAAGGCTTCTCTGCCTCGAGTCGCGAATGAGATGGTATCTCGATCTAAGACTTCATTAGGACGCGACAAAAACAGCATCAACAGAGAAAAGTCACTCCCTGACAGGTCATGCTCATCGTTATTCTCAAGGTTGATGATTCGGTGCGCTAAAGTATCGAGCTGCCAATCACCAAAAGTGATCAACTTAGGAAGTGCATCGCTCGGCTTCTCATCACTAGCCTGAACGCGACGTAGCAAGGCTTTTATTCGCGCCATTAACTGACGAGGGCTGAATGGCTTCGCGATATAATCATCAGCACCAATTTCAAGACCAATGATTTGATCGGTTTCATCGGACACCGCTGTCAGCATAATAATGGGAACGTTGGAGTGTTTTCGAACTTTTTGACACAGTGTGAATCCATCTTCACCCGGTAACATTACATCAAGCAAAATCAGGTCAGGATAACCGTTAACTTCTATTGCTTGCGCTAACTCCACACCATCACTGACAGACGACACAAAAAATCCAGACTTGGTGAGATACTCTTCGAGTAGTTCTCGGATCTCCTGATCATCATCAACAACCAGTATGTGAGTCTTTGTGTGCATCCCTAAACCTTTCTCATTACATCGAATTAACACAGTGTAAATCTGGCCGACACGTTTAATCATGCCTATTTATATAATTATTAGAGACTAAGCAGGGCAATGATCACAATTTACGCTGACTAGAAACTTAGCCAAGGTTTTTGATGTGCACCTAATTTGGATTTTTTGCCTCAAGGCTGATAACGATACCAATGTTGCCACGAGAATGTTGCCACCGAGAATCCGCAGCAACATCGAATCCGCTATAACCGAAAGAATCCCCGATCACTTAAAGAGTTAAAGGCTTAAGAGCGACTGGTGGTGGAAAGCAATATGCCTGCACTCATGAATACACCGCCTGTAAGCTTATTAAATAACTTGGCTCTCCCTTTGGCTAATATCCAGTTTGAGGACTTAGAACCAAGGTAGGCATAAAAGAGCAGCCAAGAGAGTTCCATACAAGCAAAGGTCGTCGCAAATACTGCATATTGAGCAAGCAATGAAGCGTTAGGGTCAATGAACTGTGGGAAAAGAGCGGTAAAGAATAAAATGGCTTTAGGGTTGCTGGCTCCGACAATGAAACCACTCGTAAAATGAGCGATGCGCTTCACATTATCAGGTTGAGCCTGACCATCAATTTGATAAGACTCTTGCGTCGAGGTCAACGCTTTCCAACCTAAGTAAACCAAGTAAGCCGCCCCTGTCCATTTAACAATATTGAACACCATTTCAGATGAGGCAATTAGCACCCCTAGTCCGGTAAACGACAACGTTAAAATTCCAGTAATGGCGGTTAAGCTTCCCAAGGCCGTAAAGATCGACAACTTAAAACCTGAACTCACCGCTTTGGTCATACACAGTAGTGAACTGGGCCCTGGGGATGCGGTTAGTATCAAAACGGCAAGTAAATAGTACATCCATGTTTCTATGCTCATCATCTTCTCCTTTGATGAAAGAATCCATTCAGCCTCATGCTAATGGCGATTTACCCGTTAATCATTTCGTTCTAGTACCGCTTTAAAAGAGAGATTAAATCAACAGGTGGTAAGACAACATGCCAAACATTTAAAATGAAATCAAATGCATAAATCCTTAATTTATCAGTGGTTATTTGTATGTCGAGATAACAGCGAAGAGGAAAATCAGAGAGAGAAGAGGCATTAACAGCAGAGGTAAAATAAAAGCTCATAATGCAAAAAACCGCTGCAAGCATACACTTACAGCGGTTCTTTCAATATGGTACGCCCTACAGGATTCGAACCTGTGACCACCTGCTTAGAAGGCAGGTGCTCTATCCAGCTGAGCTAAGGGCGCTTTGTGGGGTGAATTATACGAGATGACAGAGCTAAAGCAACGCTTTTATCTAACATTATGATCTGAATGACCAAAAAAAGCTCAACTGGTGCTTATGTGATGAAAAATAGAACAAAGCAAACGATTGCTTAATGGAAATAAAAAACAATTTCTGCCACAATGCGCTAAAAATTATTAACATCTCTAATTTCAAGACCATTTTCTAAGGAAAGTCATGACTGCTCAAAACATTGATGGAAAGTTAATTTCTCAAACGGTTCGCTCGGAAGTCGCCGCACGTGTAAAAGCGCGAAGAGAAGCCGGACTGCGAGCTCCCGGCCTAGCGGTAGTCTTAGTCGGTGAAGATTCAGCCTCACAAGTCTATGTTGGAAGTAAGCGTAGAGCTTGTGATGAAGTTGGTTTCGTCTCAAAATCTTATGACTTACCTGCTACGGCAAGTGAAAGTGAACTGCTCGCTTTAGTTGACCAACTCAATGAAGATCCTGAAATCGATGGCATCTTAGTACAGCTACCTCTTCCTGCAGGCATTGATACCACACATATCTTAGAGCGTATCACTCCGGAAAAAGATGTTGATGGCTTCCACCCTTATAACGTCGGTCGCTTAGCTCAGCGTATCCCAAAACTTCGTTCTTGCACGCCAAAAGGGATCATCACCCTACTTGACCGCTACAATATTGATCTGCGCGGTAAACATGCAGTTGTGGTTGGTGCGTCGAACATTGTTGGCCGCCCTATGACGCTGGAACTACTTCTAGCAGGTTGTACGACGACGACTTGTCACCGTTTCACCAAAGATCTTGAAAGCCATGTACGCCAAGCGGATGTGGTTGTGGTCGCAGTGGGTAAAGCAAACTTTATCCCTGGCGCATGGATTAAAGAAGGTGCCGTTGTGGTCGATGTGGGCATCAACCGCCAAGAGTCAGGCAAGTTAGTTGGTGATGTTGAGTACGATGTCGCGAAAGAGAAAGCCAGCTTTATCACTCCCGTTCCTGGTGGTGTTGGCCCGATGACGGTGGCGAGCTTGATTGAAAATACCATGATCGCTTGTGAGCAATATCGCCGTTAAATCTATGACTAATCGCTGCTGTCATTTGTTTTTGTTCTGAGCGTAAAGCAGAGACTGAGCGATAACAGTAATGACTGCAATAACAGCGATTTAAACAAAAAAACACCGCCCATGAATAGTGAGCGGTGTTTTCGATCTAGCGGATGATTATACCAATCGTAGTAAATAACTGGTCATCCTAGCTTGTTAAAATACTCGATAACGGCGTTAGAAATTTTGATTGTAGAATAACTACTTATCGAAAATTTCTGCCTTGTTCTCAAGCATTTTTCCTGCGCTTTTTATGACCACCTACTTACTGTGATTGGTATTATTACGCTTTGACTAATGAAACTTGATTCTATCGGCCAAATGGCTAACCGCTAATGCAAAGTAATACGAGCGGTTCCACTTCATCAATACATTGTAGTTGTTGTAAATGAGGTAAGCTCGCCCGTCTACATCATCAGGTAAGATCAGCCAAGCATTCAGCGGCTTGTCCAGCTTAGGAAGAGGTTTACCGTTATAACGAGTCACACCTAACGCTTGCCACTCTTCCAACGTTTTGGCCTTCTCTGCATCACGACCTTGTAGCTCGGTAGAGATGGAGTGAGGCACTCGTACTTGCCTTCCCCACGTATAAGTATCATCCCAACCCGATTGGCTTAAATAGCTGGCTGCAGAGGCGAAAACATCCGCTTCGCTACTCCAAATATCTTTTTTGCCATCACCATTACCATCAGCAGCATAAGCTAAAAATGAAGATGGCATAAACTGAGGTTGGCCCATCGCGCCGGCCCATGAACCTTTCAAATTTTCCGGCTCAATATGGCCTTCATTTAGAATGGTTAATGCTGCCATGGTCTCTTTACGGAAAAATGCTTCACGACGCCCCTCATAAGCAAGAGTCGATAATGCATCGATGACGTTATAATTACCGGTGAATTTCCCAAAGTTACTTTCAACGCCCCATAACGCGACAATGAATCGAGGCTGAACCCCATATTCATCACCAATTTTTTTCAGTTCGGCGTAGTGCTGCTTATAAAGGTTTTTCGCTTGCTTAACTTTCCAATCTGGCACTGCTCGGGGAATATACTCATCCAAGGTCAATTTCTTTTCAGGCTGATTACGATCCGCTGTTACTGCTCTCGGTTTGTAAGTCACGTCAGCAAACGCTTGTGACAAGATCTGCTCAGAGATCCCTTGCTCACGACCTTGCTGCTTTAATTGTTCAACATATTGCTCAAAACTGGGTTTTTCTACAGAATCACTATCGGCATAGGCCGCAGTAGTTGAGAGGCTAGCGATCCCTACACCAAGCAAGATAGATAGTGCTGATTTCAAACGGGCTCCTTAAGCTAATTAGCTATCATTATTTAGCTCTTACGTTGTTGTGCTTTTCGTTCTTTGTGTTGCTCTAATAAGTTTTCTGGCGGTGGTGGTAACTGCAAGAAATAGCCATCCGAGGCTAACGACTCTTTCACCTTTTCGATATCAACTTGAGCCAGTGTACGGCCTTCCGTTTTGATAACCATAACAAAGCTAGGTTTGCCGAACATCTGCATCAAAGTGTCAGGAACTTGTGAAAAATCATCCTTTTTTGGGATGTATAAGTATGTACCTTCTTTCTTTAAGCTTTTATAAATAGAACACAGCATGACAAGCCTTCTTTAGTAATTCTCTCTGCCAATACAGAGATTCTTTATGAATTCTCAATCTTTATACAATTTTGAGAATAAAACGTTCATTTGACAACAAGATAACTTGCTGTGCTTGAATTGGGAATATAACATGACATGCCTAGTTTCAGGCAATGCCTATTCCACTGAGGTCTTAAGTTTTCGATGTCTACTACACCAGACCTAAAAGGTAGCAGCTTTACTCTATCAGTTTTGCATTTATCTGATAATCAAGTTGCTAGTACGGTTGATTTTTTAAATGAGAAAGTGGCTCAAGCCCCCTCTTTCTTCGCTTCTGCTCCTGTTGTGATTAACATCAGTAAAGTTCAAGGCGATATTGATTTCGCTGAACTGAAGCAAGGCATCACCAACGCTGGGATGATTCCTGTTGGTGTTACTGGCTGCAAAGATAAACGTGAGCAAAACTTAGCCTCTGAAGCTGGGTTCGCAGTGATGACGGCAAGCAAAACGCCTTCACAAGCGCCTGCAAAAATGGCCCCCACAAAAATTGTCCGAACGCCTATTCGTTCAGGCCAACAAGTTTACGCAAAAGATGCCGACTTGGTTATTTTGAACCATGTCAGTGCCGGAGCTGAGGTGATTGCCGATGGTAGCATTCACATTCATGGGACGTTGCGTGGTCGCGCTATCGCAGGGGCAAGCGGTCAAAAAGAAGCAAAAGTGATTTGTAACGATTTACAAGCCGAGCTGGTTTCCATTGCAGGAAATTACTGGCTCAGCGATCAAATTGAAAGTGAGTACTGGCAGAAAAAAGTGATGCTAAGCATGACTGATGACGTTCTCCATTTAGATGTACTCAGTATTTAAATTATTAAGGATAAAATAATGGCACGCATTATTGTTGTAACGTCAGGTAAAGGTGGGGTTGGGAAGACGACATCCAGCGCCGCTATCGCATCGGGCCTTGCTTTAAAAGGCAAGAAAACCGCGGTAATTGATTTTGATATTGGCTTACGAAATCTTGATTTGATCATGGGCTGTGAACGCCGCGTTGTTTATGATTTTGTAAACGTGATCAACGGTGAAGCGACTCTGAATCAAGCGATGATCAAAGATAAGCGCACTGAGAATCTTTTCATTCTTCCTGCATCCCAAACTCGTGATAAAGATGCGCTGACAAAAGATGGCGTAAAACGAGTATTCGCTGAACTGGATGAGATGGGCTTTGATTTTATTATCTGTGATTCTCCTGCAGGTATCGAGCAAGGTGCGTTAATGGCGCTATACTTTGCTGATGAAGCAATCGTCACGACCAACCCTGAAGTCTCTTCTGTACGCGATTCAGACCGAATTTTGGGTATTCTTGACTCTAAGTCTCGCCGAGCGGAGGAAGGGTTAGAACCTGTTAAACAGCACCTCTTGCTAACTCGTTACAACCCAGCTCGTGTTAATCAAGGTGAAATGCTTAGCGTAGAAGATGTAGAAGAGATCCTACATATCTCATTGCTAGGGGTTATTCCTGAAAGCCAAGCAGTACTCAATGCGTCAAATAAAGGTGTGCCCGTAATATTTGATGAACAATCTGATGCTGGTATGGCCTATGACGATGCTGTTGCCCGTCTATTGGGTGAGCAAGTAGATTTTCGCTTCCTAGTTGAAGAGAAGAAAGGCATTTTCAAACGACTATTTGGGGGCTAATTTGTCATGTCATTATTAGAGTTTTTCCGTCCACAAAAAAAGACAACCGCTAACTTAGCGAAAGAACGCCTGCAAATTATTGTTGCAGAGCGCCGTAGTCATAATGATCCTGCGCCATCTTATTTGCCTCAACTAAAAGAAGATATTCTTAAAGTGATCGCTAAATACGTTGACGTTGACCCATCGATGGTTGACCTTTCATTTGAGCACAAAGGCGATGACATTTCGGTTTTAGAACTGAATGTTAAATTACCAGACGACGAAAAGTAATTTGGCGTACCGCGAGTAAATACGTTCAAAATAGCGTAATACGTTAAAAGTCACAGATACAAAAAGGGTGAAAACGTCATCGACATTTTCACCCTTTTTTATGTTTTGGGTTCAGTACAATTAAGCTTCAAGCAACTTATCTAAACGTTGACCTAAAATCTCCAATCTCCAACCTTGCATCACATCCGGCAACTTCGCTGAATCTCGGTTTTTCTTCCAAACCCAGCTCAAGAATTGATTTAGCTGTTTCTTTGAAGCCAAAAATTCTGGTGATAGCCCTGACGATTGTGACACTCGCTTTACTTCATCTTTAAGCACTTTAAAAATCTGCTTGTAGCCCGGGTAGTCCATCAAACGTTCAATAGCATCTGGATATTCATCTTCTGGCGTTTGCTCTGCCGCACT
Organism: Vibrio genomosp. F6; assembly: GCF_005146325.1. Classification (NCBI taxonomy): domain Bacteria; kingdom Pseudomonadati; phylum Pseudomonadota; class Gammaproteobacteria; order Vibrionales; family Vibrionaceae; genus Vibrio; species Vibrio genomosp. F6. Next base: position 174,577 of record NZ_SYUT01000011.1, read on the forward strand.
AATAATTGACGCTATTTTTGCACCGTGGCGACGAATAGAGCGAGGATCAATACCTTCTTGTTCCATTTGCCTTTGGTTCTTCATCGAGAATCGTGCAACCGTCCATAATTCTTGCTCTTTAAAGACAAAATTAAGCGCTAAATCACGACGAATCGCTTCTTGGTAACGCCACGTTGCCAACGGCTTCAGAATAGCCAGTTGCTGCGGTGTAAGCTGCCACGCCCCTTTGATATTGGTATAAACCATTTCAGGGTCAATATTTTTGATTCGCTTAGAGACCAATAAATCAGACTCTTGCTGCGCGGCTTCCCACCAGCCGGCCTCGGTTACTTTTTCAAGTAACTTCTCATAAAGCGGCATTAAGTAGAATACGTCCGCTGCCGCATATTCGAGTTGGCGAGTGGTAAGAGGACGAGCAACCCAGTCAGTTCTTGACTCACTCTTATCTAATTCAATGCCGATAAACTCATTCACTAATGTCGCAAAACCTGTCGATAAGCCGTGGCCTAAAAATGCCGCCATCACTTGTGTATCGACCATTGGGAATGGCGTGCAACCAAATGAGTTTTGGAACACTTCTAGATCTTCACCGCAAGCATGCAACACCTTCAGAACTGATGTGTCTTGCAGCAGTGAAACGAATGGTGTCATGTCATCCAGAGCAACCGGATCGATAAGTGATAAGGTTTTACCATCAAATAACTGTATCAAGCCTAAGATTGGGTAGAAGGTTCTGGTGCGGACAAACTCGGTATCTAACATCACAACATCAACTTCACGGGCTTGTTGACAAACTCGCTCTAGATCTTTCAACTCGGTAATGATTTGGTAATTCACAAATACTCTCTCGAAACTCTTATCTGTATAAGAGCAATAAAAAATGCCGGCATTAGCGGCCGGCATTTTATCATTAAACCTATGTAGCGTGTTGTACTTATTACTCAAATCGTCGCGTTACACAAAGGCTTCTCTATAGACACTACTCATAAAGGTATCTGTCTATAAAAACTAAGCCGCTGGTTTTGAAGATTGCTCGATTCTCGCGTCATTCTCTTCTCGAAGCACGCGACGTAGAATCTTACCAACATTGGTTTTTGGTAGGTCTTCTTTGAATTCAACAATTTTAGGAATTTTATAGCCCGTTAGATGTTCTCTACAGTGAGCGATAATCTCTTCTTTGGTTAAGCTAGGATCACGTTTAACCACATAGATTTTCACCAGTTCGCCAGAAACATCATGTGGCTGACCGATTGCCGCAACTTCAAGCACTTTGCCGTGTAGAGCAACGACGTCTTCAATCTCATTCGGGTAAACATTGAAACCAGAAACCAAGATCATATCTTTTTTACGATCAACAATATGCAAGAAACCATCATCATCAAACTTCACGATATCGCCAGTGGATAACCAGCCATCTTGATCGATCACATCTTTAGTCGCTTCAGGACGCTGCCAGTAACCTTGCATCACTTGCGGGCCACGAACCTGCAATTCGCCCACTTGATCATTACCAATATGATTACCTTCTTCATCAATAATTCGAACTTCAGTCGAAGGAACCGGTAAGCCAATCGAACCATTATATTCAGTTAAATCATAAGGGTAAGCGGCAACTAAAGGTGAACACTCTGTCAGCCCGTAGCCTTCTAATAAGTAACCACCTGTGATTTTCTTCCACTGGTCAGCAACAGCTCGTTGCACTGCCATCCCACCACCAACAGCCAAACGCAGGTTACTAAAATCAAGCTCATGGAAATCTTCATTATTCACTAGCGCATTAAATAGTGTATTCACACCAGTAATCGCAGTGAAAGAGTTCTTTTGCAGCTCTTTGATAAAGCCAGGGATATCTCGTGGATTGGTGATCAACAAGTTATTACCGCCAATCTCAATGAACAGCAAGCAGTTCACCGTCAGCGCAAACACGTGGTAAAGCGGAAGAGCCGTGACGACGGTTTCGCGTCCTTCAGTAAGCACTGGCCCGTATGCACCTTTAGCTTGTAGGACATTTGCCAGCATATTACGGTGAGTCAGAATTGCACCTTTCGCCACACCAGTTGTGCCACCAGTGTATTGTAAGAATGCAATATCATCGCCCGTCATGAACGGTTTTACATACTGAAGGCGACGGCCTTTATGTAACGCTTTTCGGAAAGATATTGCACCAGGAAGATCGTATTTTGGCACCATTCCTTTGACGTATTTCACCACAAAGTCAACGATGGTTCCCTTCGCTCTTGGTAGCATTTGTCCTAAGCTGGTCAGGACAACATGCTTAACTGGCGTGTTATCCACCACTTTTTCTAACGTGCTTGCAAAGTTTGAGACAATCACAATAGCTTTTGCATCCGCATCGTTGAGTTGGTGTTCTAACTCACGAGGGGTGTAAAGAGGGTTTACATTGACTGCAATCATACCCGCACGTAGTACACCAAATAGCGCTACTGGGTATTGCAATAAGTTTGGCATCATCAACGCAACACGATCGCCTTTTTGCAATTTTAAATCATTTTGCAAATATGCTGCGAATGCTCGGCTACGCTCTTCTAATTTACGGAAAGTCATCACCGAACCCATATTCATAAATGCTGGCTGATCCGCATACTTCTGTACGGACTGCTCAAACATATCGATTAATGAATGGTATTGATCTGGGTTAATTGTTTCTGGTACGTCATTTGGATAGCGTGTTAGCCAAGGTTTATCCACAATAAAATTCCTCGTAATTGGGCTGACGGTCTTATTGCCGCGATTAATCAATTGCAGACTATTACAGCACAGCCGGAGCACTTGAGCACGAAACACTCAAACACTTGTTTAAATTTTGTTAACTAAGCCAAGAATTAGCTCTGAAACACGTTCTGGATATTCCAAATGACAATGATGCCCACCTGGAATTGTAACTAATTTCGCTCGAACATTATGAAAGGTGTCGCTATCATTCAACAAATAGTCAAAACCGTTATCCCCGAGAATGATCAGCTGTTCACATTGAATCGCCATGTTAATGACTTGTGCATGCTCAGGCGACATTCGATATATCGAGTCGCACTTTAACCGCTGGTCATGACTCCAATGCCAATGACCATCTTTAAGCACGGTTCCCCGCTTCACGATAGGAGCAATGGTTTCACGTGGCAGTTCATTAACATGCGCCCGCAGCATAATGGCATCTTCTTGACTGCGTAAAGGACGAGAAGGCTTGCGCTGTTGTCGCTGCCTACTTAGAACCCCGTTTCGCATACGCTGTACGCTCTTTTGAGGAGATTCAGAAAGAGGCCCCTTGCCTTCGATTTGAACTAATCCCGCCACTTGTTCAGGAAAGGCGGCACTATAACAACTTGCTATCAATGCACCAAGTGAATGTCCCACCAACACCAGTTTGTTTGGCGATATTTTGTGCAAAACTTGGTAAATATCATCAATATAGTCATGAAAGGGGTAATAGCTGGATGCTGATTTATGGCTTGATAAACCATGCCCCGGCAAATCAATAGCAATCGCGTGTATATGCGATACAGACGCAAGTTGCTCAAACACACTCACAAAACTGGCTGCATTATCTAGCCAACCATGGATAAAGACGAGGGTTACCAGCGCGGTCGATGGTTCCCCTATTTCAATGGCAGAGATTGATCCGCTGGCGGTTGGGTACTGCGTGGACTGATACACAAAAATTCCTACGGCTATATATGCTATGCGAAAGCCGTCAATTGGCTCGTGCTTCTTAACTCTTAACTCTTA
>NZ_SYUT01000011.1:179099-222099 GCF_005146325.1 Vibrio genomosp. F6
CTTAACTCTTAACTCTTAAACGACATTATTTTACTTCTTGAACAATACGACCTTGTTTGGGCCCATAATTGAAGCTACGGCAATATAAACTACGGCAAGAGTGTAAATGCATAATATCGTCTTGAACTACAACTCGCTCTTCTACACGCCATAAACGCTTTCCATAAACCTGCATGACCGGAAAGGTGTAGTCATACTCTCCCACTTTTCCAGATTCAGGTTGATCAATGGTTCCTACCAACGAAATGAGACGGCCTTGAGCATAACTAAGCGATTCAAGGTAGCCATCGACATACGCAACAAATCGCCCTTTTGGCTCCGCATCCAAATCGGGTTTACCTACAGAGTTAAGTGGCAAGTTCACTACTTCGATTCGAGAGCGGTTTTCTAAATTCGTTACCTGCGCAATTACGCCACCAATGCGGATATCAGCCTTTGTGTCCGGATCAGTATCAAGCCAGTTTTGGTAGGTTAAAATCGGGGTTTCCGTCCGGCTAACTAACTCAGCAGGTAAAGAAGAGCAACCAGAAAGCATGACAAAAAAGAGTAATATGCAGCAACTGCGAATGGATTGAGAAATAAGCATAATCATCGCCTATGTATAAAATAAAAAGTGATTAGATGTATATATCGACGCCAAGCAGCTGAGCAAGTTCCTCTCTTTTTGCTTGGTTCATCACACCCATATATTGTTCCATGGCTTTTCTTGCTCGACCTTCAGGGGGAAGATCATATTGGATTTGAGCATCACGGATATCAGATTCGCTGACATGTTTAATTGAGTTGGCAACAGCATTCGCCACTTTAGTTGGTTGACCAACTGAAGTACTACCTTGTCCTTTTTTTACCTCGTTCTTTCTTGTCGTTTTCTTTGTATTAGGGACAATCGAAGGAGGTAAGCCATTAATTGATGCCATAAATACCCTATGCAGCAAAGCTCTCGGCTATAGTTTTAACTAAAGTCGAAAATGAAAGTGAAGACAAGTTTTGCTCGCCCTCACTTACAGTATATAGACTACTCCCGACCTGGAAGCTTTTTCCACGCCACTTTGTCTCGTAAATAGACCGGGCTTGCCTCTTCAGCCTGAACGGTATTGCCATTTTCCCATTCATACTGTGCTAGGAATGCAATATCTTGAGCTTCAGGGAAGAGAACGTCACTTTTTTCAAGTTGAAGTGCTAAACCAGAGAATTCGTCGCTATATGCGTCCCATCCAGTACCTGAGTGACCCCAAATTAATGAATCGGATTGAGTGTGTTCTACTAGCTCCGCTGGAGGGATCACGCATTCAGAATCCGCAACACCCCAGTTACCATCATCTTGACGAGTAAAACGTCCCCAGTAAACTTCACTCATTCGAGCATCAATCGCACAAGCAACATTGGTATGAGCATTCACACGGTATGTACCTTGAGCCATCGCGGCAAGCGTTGAAATTCCAATCATAGGAAGATCGGCACCAAACGCTAATCCTTGCGCAATTCCGATACCAATTCTTACACCGGTAAAACTACCTGGCCCACGCCCAAAAGCGAGTGCATCTAAATCGTTCAGAGAAATACCCGCTTCTTTGAGTACTTCATCCACCATTGGTAGGATCTTTTTTGTATGGTCTCGCGGTGCGATTTCACTACGAACGTAAGTCTGTCCGTTTACCATAAGTGCAACAGAACAGTTTTCTGTTGATGTGTCCAAAGCAAGAATTTTCGCGCTCATCAATATCTCAAGTTATTTATCTGTTATGTCTAAAGTTGTATTTTCAGTGGTGGAGATCTCACTTAAAAAATCTCTTACAACACCTAAATCTCGTGTTCGTGGGATAGGCGGAAGAGAAGCTAGGAATGTGCCACCATAGTCTCTCGTTACTAATCGATTATCACAAATAATCAAAGCCCCTTGATCTGTTTTATCTCGAATCAATCGCCCAACCCCCTGCTTCAAGGTGATGACGGCATCAGGCAATTGAACCTGTGCAAAAGGCTCCCCACCTTTCAATCGGCAATCTTCAATTCTTGCTTTTAGCAAAGGATCATCAGGTGCCGTAAAGGGTAATTTATCGATGATAACACAGCTAAGTGTGTCACCTCTAACATCTATACCTTCCCAAAATGCTCCGGTGGCCACTAATAGTGCATTACCAAGCTCCATGAATTCCGCTAATGTTTTCTGTTTACTGGTTTCACCTTGCAGCAGAACAGGAATCGTCAGGGTGTCACGGAACCATTCGCCCAACTCTCGCATCATGCTATGGGAAGTGCACAAGAAGAAACAGCGGCCTTGGTTCTCTTCAATCAATGGTGCAAGCATTTCAACTAATTTATCGGCAAGCCCTACACTGTTAGGTTCGGGTAAATAACGAGGAACACAGAGCCTCGCCTGTTGCTGATAATCAAAAGGGCTAGGCAGCGAAAACTGCGCGGTTGGCTTTAATCCAAGGCGCGAGGTGAAGTGACTAAAATCATCAGACACTGCTAACGTCGCTGAGGTAAAAATCCAGCTCCCCTGTTTTAATTCAATCTGCTCATGAAATTTATCGGCAACCGACAGTGGGGTGATATGCAAACTAAAGTGACGTGGCGTGGTATCAAACCAATATGAGTACCCCATAATGGAGACATCACAAGCTCGATTAATTCGGCCTTTTATCGTATTCGCCCGTTCAAAAGCAGTATCAAGCAGTTGGCTTCTACCTAAGGCGATTTTAAGAACATCAACGGCTAGATCGAGTGCATCTTGCAAGCGAGTCAATTCCCTCGCGACCACTGGTGAATTTAACGCTTCACGCCAGTTTCCACGAAAACCCGGTTCACCTAAAACGATACGTAAGTCCATAGCCGATTGAGTAAGCCTGTCACCCACCTTTTGCAATTGACGCATGTCTTTGGCTTCTGTCCGATAGGCTATTTCGATATCTTTTGCCAACTCTTGAACTTGTCGGCTGGAGACAGATTGACCAAAATATTGGCTCGCAATATCTGGAAGTTGATGAGCTTCATCGAAAATAAAAACATCCGCTTCTGGTATCAGTTCACCAAAGCCCGTCTCTTTGATCGCAAGGTCTGCAAGAAATAGATGATGATTGACTACCACAACATCGGCATCCATCGCATTTTTTCTGGCTTTAAGTACAAAACAGTCGGTGTAGCTAGGGCACTCTTTCCCCAAGCAATTATCATTAGTGGACGTAATGGTAGGAATAATGAGGCTATCTTCTGCAATCTCGTCGCAATCACCCAAATCACCGGTTTTGGTTTCGGATACCCAACTCCTCACCTTAACCAACTGAGTTAACAAAGTAGGATCCGATTCGTTGGTGTGGCTCTCCACCATTTGACGACTAAGGCGATCTAAACACAGATAATTGGAGCGCCCTTTCAGCAGAGCAACTTTGCCGTAAAAGCCGAGTGAGCTCACCATTAAAGGCAAATCACGATGATACAACTGCTCTTGAAGGTTTTTAGACCCTGTGCTGATTATTATTTTCTTACCGCTGAGCAAGGCTGGAGCAAGATAGGCGAATGTTTTTCCGGTCCCCGTTCCAGCTTCTACCACCAGCTGAGTTTGATCTTTAATGGCAGTCGCCACCGCTTCAGCCATGTCCAATTGGGACTGACGAGGTTGAAAACCAGGTATTGCTTTGCCTAGAGCACCACTCTCAGAAAAAGTTTTAGAGATCATAGAAAAATAGCAGCAGGAAATAAAAAGTTGAGGGGATTATGTCAGTTTTAGTGAGCCGGTGCGAATCAGATTGACTCCGCACCGGAAGGTGTTCGTAATTAAAAAAGTATGGTTTACAAAACGATGTGAATCCGCTCTATTTTCGTTTCAAGTAACGTGACAACCAAGCCGGTCCGTCAAAACCACTGTCATCCATCATCGCTTTTGCAGCATCAGAAGGTGAGGCCTTGTTTTCCCACATCTCAGACAACACGGTTTCATCAACTTCATTTTCACCTAACAGTTCGCAGACTCGTTCACTGTATAACTTTCGTGCTAGTAGCTCTTTATCCATAAGTTCCGCCTTAATGCATCATATTAGGAGTATCAGAAACAACAAAACTATCGAAAATAATCCCAAGACAAGCGTTCTGCTTAGATATTTTGTTGAAACTATATTGATAATAGATTAATTATAGCTCTTATATTGCGGCATGCTTCACCGTTCGAAGCGCTTGGAATTAGTTTTTAGTCCAAAAAAAATATTGCATGGAAGTAAGATCAAATGGAAAAAAAAACACTGTTAACCCACTGCTCTGATGCTCCGGGGTTAATCTCAAAAATCACCAATATCTGTTACAAACATCAACTCAATATTATCCATAATAATGAATTCGTTGATAACAGCAGTGGCCACTTCTTTATGCGTACAGAACTGGAAGGATTCTTTAACGATGAAACTTTTCTTGCGGATTTAGATCAAGCCTTACCTCAAAACACTCAAAGAAAGCTGGTTGACTCCTCACGTAAACGTGTCGTTATTCTCGTCACCAAAGAATCTCACTGCCTAGGTGATATTCTGATGAAGAATTTCGATGGGAGTTTAGATGTAGACATTGCTGCGGTTGTGGGTAACTACGACACGCTTCAATCTCTTACTGAGCGTTTTGATATTCCATACCACTGTGTTTCTCATGAAGGATTAAATCGAGAAGAGCACGAAGACAGAATGTTTGAGGTCATTGATCAGTACAATGCCGATTATTTAGTGTTAGCCAAATATATGCGTATATTGACACCAAGTTTTGTCGAAAAATACAATCACAAAATCATCAATATCCATCATAGCTTTTTGCCAGCCTTCATTGGTGCGAAACCCTACCTACAAGCTTATGAGCGTGGCGTTAAGATCATAGGGGCTACTGCTCACTTCGTAACCAACGATCTAGATGAAGGCCCAATCATTAAGCAAGACGTGATTCCTGTCGATCATAATTTCAACGCTCAAGATATGGCGCGAGCTGGACGCGATGTTGAAAAGAATGTACTGAGCAAAGCCTTAACTAAAGTCGTGAATGATCATGTCTTTGTTTATGGCAATAAGACGGTAATTCTATAATTCGGCGACAACTAAATAAGTAAAGGTCGAGACTTACTCTCGACCTTTTTTATTGGTTTCTATCTAACTACTGCCGAATTATTCTTGCTCTGACTCCACAATCTTTTTGAGTGAATGTGGATGCAGTTTGATACAAATACCTTGATGCTTAAAAGCGACGGTGGGATTGTTCAAACGTTCGCCTTCTCCCTTAGGGCTCGACAATTTCGTTTTGATGCCTAAATCGCCCAACTTATCCCAGTTCAGAGCGAATTGAGGATAGGTCTGTTTCAAATCATCTAAATACTCGTCTGCCGTTTGTGCATGCGATGGAATAACAAACTCCACATGTTCCCAATCTTGCTGCTCGTAGACTTTACCTTCAGCAGGATATGGCAACTCCAAACATTCAATACTCCAGCCTAAACTCTTCAGCGGTTGATTGAATTCAAGAACAATAATCGGTCGACCATTTATAATCGCTTCAGAAATCACGTTTCCATGCTCTAACCACGCGTGATGTGCTAACTTAGCGACATGGAACTCATTAATTCTTAACGCAATATGGTCAGATTGAGCAAAGGTTAAGTCAATACCGATCTGTTCTCCCAAATCTGCTATTTTTTGCATGAAGACATCCAGTTTGCCTAGCATTTGATTTGGAGTGAGGTCTAATTCGGATAGATTTCCTGACATGTTTTAACCCATAGTTTTAAATTTAATAAATAGTAACGGCATTTGAATAAATAGCCACTCTCTTGTAAGTATTATCGGACACATTAAATGGCAAAATTTCCTACTATCGCCCTGTAAGAAAGGCCATTAAATTGGTATCATTACCGCCATTTTTGTGAACTTAAACAAGAATCATAGTGAATAATTCTCGTCTTGCTCTCCTTTTGTTCCTGCATTTATTGCGTAACAAGTAGTAGTAGACACATTACCGCTATCATTCTTTACCATCCTTGAATTGAAGGGAACGCGTGTGAATATCCAAGCACTGATTAATGACAAAGTATCTAAGGCTCTTGAAGCCGCTGGCGCACCTGCAGGAAGCCCTGCTGCTGTACGTCAATCTGCAAAACCACAATTTGGCGACTACCAAGCGAATGGCGTGATGGGTGTTGCTAAACGACTAGGTACCAATCCTCGAGAATTTGCTCAAAAAGTATTGGATGTTTTGGATCTAAATGGAATCGCAAGTAAAGTTGAGATTGCAGGTCCTGGCTTCCTAAATATTTTCCTAGACGAAGCTTTCTTAGCAAAACAAGCGGAAGCGGCACTTGCTGACGAACGTTTAGGCGTACAACTAGAAGCGACTCAAACTATTGTTGCTGACTATTCAGCGCCAAACGTTGCTAAAGAGATGCACGTTGGTCACTTACGCTCAACGATCATCGGTGATGCGGTTGTTCGTACTCTTGAATTCTTAGGTCACAACGTAATCCGTGCTAACCACATCGGTGACTGGGGTACTCAGTTCGGCATGTTGATTGCTAACCTTGAGCGCGTTCAACAAGAGTCTGGCGAAGTTTCAATGGAACTTGCTGACCTTGAAGCTTTCTATCGTGAATCGAAAAAACTTTACGATGAAGACGAAGCATTTGCTCTTAAAGCTCGTGGTTACGTTGTGAAACTACAAAGCGGTGATGAGTACTGCGCAAAAATGTGGAAAAAACTCGTTGACGTTACTATGGTTCAAAACCAACGCAACTATGATCGTCTAAATGTATCTCTAACTCAAGATGATGTGATGGGCGAAAGTAAGTACAACCATATGCTTGCTCCTATCGTTAACGATCTTGTTGAAAAAGGCCTTGCGGTTGATAGTGACGGCGCAAATGTTGTTTACCTAGATAAGTATAAGAATAAAGACGGCGAAGCGATGGGTGTTATCATCCAGAAACGCGACGGTGGCTTCCTATACACGACAACGGATATTGCCTGTGCAAAATACCGTTATGAAACACTAGGGGCAGATCGTGTTCTTTACTTCATCGATTCACGTCAACATCAGCACCTGATGCAAGCGTGGGACATCGTTCGCATGGCTGAGTACGTACCAGAAGAGGTGACTCTAGAGCACCACGCATTTGGTATGATGCTAGGTAAAGATGGACGTCCATTCAAAACTCGTGCTGGTGGTACAGTTCGCCTAGCGGATCTTCTTGATGAAGCAGAAGAACGTGCACAGAAACTGATCGAGTCGAAAAACCCAGATCTTGCTAACGAAGAAAAAGATAACATAGCTAAAACAGTAGCAATGGCTGCGGTTAAGTATGCTGACCTTTCAAAACACCGTACAACGGATTACATTTTTGACTGGGATAACATGCTAGCTTTCGAAGGTAATACAGCACCTTACATGCAGTATGCATATGCGCGTGTTGCTTCTATCTTTGCAAAAGCAGGCCTGTCTATGGATTCACTATCTGGTGAAATCATTGCTAAAGAAGAAAAAGAGAAAGCACTCATTGCTAAGCTACTTCAATTTGAAGAAGCGGTTCAATCTGTTGCTCGTGAAGGTCAGCCACATATCATGTGTAGCTACCTATTTGAACTAGCAGGTCAATTCTCTAGTTTCTACGAAGCATGCCCGATTCTGATCGCTGAAGATGAAGCCGTTAAGCAAAGCCGCTTGAAGCTTTCTGCGCTTACTGCTAAAACGATCAAACAAGGTCTATCTCTACTTGGTATCAACACGCTTGACCGCATGTAATTTCCATTAGAATTATTGAAAAGGTTGGCTTAATCGCCAACCTTTTTCTTTTTCTATGTTATAAACAGTGCACGAATCATCGACTGATATTTTGCATATGGACTTTATTCTTCACCCTCAGTTAGCCAAAGATACGACGGTTATTGGCCACTTTCCACTCTGCATCGCATTACTTCATAAAGATAACGCCGTTCCTTGGGTCATTCTCGTTCCAAAAAGAAATGAGCTAAAAGAGCTTCACCATTTACCGATGAATGAACAACAGCAGTTTTTAGTTGAATCTCAAACGATCAACCAAACGCTGGAAGTGCTCTTTACTCCAGATAAAATTAATCTTGGTGCTCTGGGTAATATGGTTCCACAATTACATATTCATCATATCGCGCGTTTCATTTCTGATGTAGCTTGGCCCGGCCCTGTTTGGGGCAATACTCAAGGTGAGTTTAGGTCTGACGATGACCAGGTTTCTCTCTTGAAACAACTGCAAACAAAACTTCAAGACAGCCCTATATTTAGTATTAACGAACCATCAGCATAGGGTGAATTTGGAGCGTTATCTTAAATACGGATAAGAATCTATAATCAAAAACGCCGCATCGATAAAGATGCGGCGTTTTTATTTCTAGCGATAGAAAGCTAAAAGTGAACCGTGTTAGCTCTTACATCGTTACGGTTAACGATAGCTCATCACTCTTAATTGTGCTGTAACGAACTCGAGTCACTTTTTTCGCTTTATTGGTATCGATCAAGCGAGATATCTGACCCTTTTTCACCCACACACTCAGCATGGCATCCACACCGTCTTCACTTAAAGTAAACTTTTTTGCCAGTTCATTTCTCGACGCGCTGCCATTTTCGGTGATGTAGTTCTTTAGGTCAGATAAAATCATGCGACTTGTACCTCTAGATTCATTTGCTCTTTACGCCCTTTTCTTTTCATCAACTGGTATGCGATAACAGAGGTGGCAATCAAGCTGACAATCCAAATAGAGCTTGTCATTGGGTGATCCGCGAAGTGTGCAACTTGGTAGTATAAAGCAGCACCACCGTAACCTAATGCCATTGTCCACACCGCAATGAAGCGAGCAAAGTTTTGGCCGAACTCACGAACATAAGCCCCCATAGCGGCAACACAAGGTGTGTACAGAAGGATTAAGATTAAGTAAGCAAATGCCGCATGGCCACTTACAAAGTGAGACTTCAAGTTACCAAAAATCGATGTATCCACTTCTTGATCTTCCGCAACTGCCGATGAATCACTTAAATCGCCAACTTCAATGCCTAGTGGATCAGAGTAACTTAGACCGGTAAGGTTTTCAGGAATAGACATTACCGCCTCTTCCAAACTACCCATCAAGTCAAATTCAGACTCTTCACTTTCCGCTGATGTGTAAAGGCTGTTTAATGTACCGACAACGGCTTCTTTAGCAAAGATACCCGTAATAATACCAACGGTTGCTGGCCAGTTATCTTCATTAATACCAATTGGAGCAAAAACAGGAGTAACAACTTGCGCCGCTTTTGACAATACTGATTTTTCGCTGTCTTCGTTACCAAATGAACCATCAGTACCGATTGAGTTCAAGAAGCTTAAGATAGTGACCACTACAACAATCGTTTTACCTGCACCTAGCACAAAACGGTTCAGCTTTTGCCACGTTTTGATCAGTACATTTTGGATAGTTGGCAGTTCGTAATCTGGCATTTCCATCACCAAGCTATCACTAGAACCTGGGTATAGTGTGTGTTTCAGCACAACACCAGTAAGAACAGCAGCAACGATACCTAACACATAAAGAGCGAAAACAATATTTTGACCACTATCAGGGAAGAATGCCGCCGCAAAAAGTGCGTATACCGGCAGTCGAGCACCACAAGACATAAATGGTGCCATAGATGCCGCTAATTTACGCTCGCGCTCTTGGTCTAATGTTCGCGTAGCCATGATTGACGGTACGTTACAACCAAACCCAAGCACCAACGGTACAAACGCTTTACCTGGCAAGCCGATTTTTTGCATCACTTTATCAAGCACAAATGCCGCGCGAGACATGTAACCAGAACTTTCTAAAACGGCTAAGAATAGGTATAGGCAACCGATAACAGGAATGAAGGTTGCAACTGTTTGGATACCACCACCAACACCATCAGCGATAAGTGTCACTAACCAAACTGGCAGGTGGTCATCAAGTAGATAGTGGCCGCCATCAACAAGAAGCGCCCCAACGCCAATATCAAAGAAATCAATGAATGCACCACCAATATTGATGGAAAACATAAACATCAGATACATCACAACAAAGAAGAAAGGCACACCGACCCACTTATTCAGAATGAGGTTATCCGCTTTTTCAGTAAAGCTATGACTTAATTTTCCTTCTGTACGACGCGCCTTCTTACACTGTTCATGTAAGAAAGTGTATTTCACATCAGCAACTTGCAAGTCAATATCTAAATTACAAGCTTCTTGCTGTTGGTTAATCAGTTCACGGTCAGATTGAGAAAGAGGGTTATTAACCAGTAAATCATTTTCTAATGCACGTATAGCTAGAGCGCGGGATGACACTTCTTGGCCAGCAAAAACAGGCGCAATGGTAGCAATGGCACTCTCAAATTCTTGGCCATAATCTAAAACCAGCTCTTTCAGCGCAACGCCTTGAACCAGTGCTTTATGTAACTTGTCTTTAAAACGGTTCACTTGCTGCTTGTTATTTGCCGACAACGTGAATACTGGACAGCCAAGCATTTTTTCTAACGCTTTAATATCTAATGTTTGGCGTTCACGCTTAAGGGCATCCATCTTATTCAAAACGACAACCATTGGTCGACCTAACTCACGAAGTTGCAAGGTCATGTATAAGCTACGTTCTAAACACGTTGCATCAACAACATTAATAATCAAATCAGCAGGGTGACTAATAACAGCGCGAGAAGCAATTGACTCATCAATACTATTACTATCATTTCCGCTATCTAGTGCGTAAATACCCGGCAAGTCAGTTAGCTTAAATTGATCGCCAGAGTGAGCATAACGTCCTGTTTTCTTCTCTACGGTTACACCAGCCCAGTTACCAACTTGCTGTTTCGCGCCAGTTAAGCCATTAAACAGTGTCGTTTTACCACTATTTGGATTACCAACCGTTAGTATTTCATACTGCATTATTTTTGCTCCACTAGAATTGCTGCAGCAATATTTTCACGTATTGCTAAAGACACACCACGAACTTCAACTTGAAGCGGATCACCCATAGGTGCTCGACGCACTACCTTGACTAACGTATTTGGAAGCAAGCCCATAACCATTAGCTTTTTTCTTACGTCATTAGATATTTCAGAAAAAGACAGAATACTCGCGCAATCGCCTTCTCTCAGTTGTGATAGTTTCATAGCAGGTCTCAATTATAATTAGGAATGAGAAATATTTTCATTAGCGATAATGATAACCGCGATTCTCCCCACTTTTATTGAGTGAAATCAAAGATTGCAGAAAATCGAACGTAAAAAACGTTAAAAACAAGCTCGTTAAATACGTCAAATTAGAGAGAATTCTGTGGGTAATGAGTCAAAAAAGTAAGTTCAGGTAAAGAACATAAACAAAAAACACTTAAAATACAAAAACTTAAAATAAGCCTTACAACTTGGCGGTTTTATCGGGTAAACATGTCGTTAATTTTATGAAGGAAATAAGCGCATGGACTTATAGTTAACCACGTCAAGAGGGAAACCTCTAAAGCATTAGATTCCAGAAGTGATATGGGTATCCCATATCCCTCAGGCAGCAAGCGAAGGTGTCATTGGCACCCGTGGCATAGTCCCCCCGACCATGCCACGATCTTTTTTTTCCTTAACCACTACTATTTGATTATCTCTCCTCAAGCTTTCCTCTATACTATAAGTCTTAGCTATATTTGAATTTCATTTCCCTCAAGGAACTCTCGTGAAACGTAATCGCACGACTAAAAATAGAACCGCACAAAGACGTTTATTTTGGTTTATTCAAAGAAAGGCTCAAGAATAGAAAGGAACATACTCACGATGAAATTATTGACCAGTATGATTCTCGACAAATTTTGATGGAGAAAGGCCAAAGTGGTGTTTGAAACGCAGGCTGAAGTATGATGGGTCATTGAAACCACATTCAAATGCGATGTCAGCTATTTTCTCACCTGCTAACAAGCTTTCACACGCCTTTTCAAGTCGATACTCATTTAAGTAATCTTTAAATGTCCGATCTAAGGCTGCTTTAAAGCGACGTTGTAAACTCCGCTCCGATACAAAAAGCATTTTAGCCGCAGAGGAAGTGCCAAAGTCTGGACTCGAGTAATTTTCACTGATTAAATGCTTCACCGAGTTTATCCATGCATCTTCTCTTGTCAGTGTATGCGAAGGCACCGCTGAATTTTCTAGATTTATCGCCTTTTCTGGTGGCCCCTGAATTTCAAGCTCAATAATAGGCCACGACATTTCAAGGCGATTCTTAGAGTCAAAGTCATACACAAATAGCTCGCCGCCACTGATAGCAACCGAGGTGGGTAGATTTTCAATACTCAAATCAAAAGTCGACAAGTTCACGATATTGTCTTTGTGTATTGTTGGTTTAAACACTGGAACGGGAGCGCCAAAATCAGTCAATGCAATCACCAGCATCGAATCACTTTCGCTGATTTGAATGCTTAATTCCTGTCCTCGATAGCAACGCTTTAAAACGCTAGAAAAAAGAGTGTTAAACAGAATATCTAAATTAAAATAGTCAATTTGTATGTGCTGGTTCATTGCGCTGTTTTCAACTTTTACGCTTAACCCCGCTTTAATGAACTCTTCACGCCATGCATCGATAACGGCATTTAGTATTTGTAAGAAATTATGCGTCTCCCTTTCTCCGCTAACGTTGTCCTTATCATTAAATAGAACATTAAGTAGGTGGATAACATCGCTATATTTCTGAGTGGCCGATTTATCATCCTCTAAGTGAAGACGCGCACCCATTTCTGTTACGCTCCTTTTCGCTGCAACCGCAACATTTCCAACAAGAATATTTCGAACTTGGAATTGCTTCCTTAACTGTTGATTGTTACTTAACAATACCCGGCTCTGATTACGCAATTGATCGGTTTTTAGTAAGACCTTTGCCTTTAAGTTTTTGTTGATTCTCATGATTAAACGAGAGCGCCAAAAAATAACTATCGCGACCAATATTCCCACAATGAGGAAAAAGCTAAAAATTGCAAAATTGGTCAAATACCATGGCTTTTGAATTGTAAAATTAAGTGTGGTTAGCGATTTATCATCAGGAGTAATCGATATTGATGGTCTTACTTGTAGTTGATACTCACCGGGCAATAAGTGAGCCAAAGTCAATTGACCGCCTTCGAAAGCGATCCAATCATCCCCTAGGTTTAACCGGTACTCAAGCAACAGTGTCGACGCTTCCGGCAAAATACCAATAAGAAAACTCAGCGATGACCCATAAGGAAACTGATAACCATCTTTAATATTGCCGCCAACCGCAATCGGAGAGTGATCGATACTCACCTGGCTAAAAATGACTTTATTTTTAGGTGCTTTTGATACAAGCAACTCGCGCTCTTTTATCTTAACCAAGCCATACTTAGAGCCGAGCACCAAGCTAATATCTTGGTCGGGCTTGAACTTATCTGTTGCACAAATCCTTGGTAAAAATTCATTAGTTATCAAACCAGATGGCGAGCCATAGTGCTTAAGCAGATCGGCACTATGGCTGTAGAAACTGAGCCCTTTTGAGCTGCTCATCCACATCCCTCTAGAAGTACTCATTAAGCATTCAGGGCTAATACTATCTTCAATTAGCGTTGCAGGGGTCAGATTTTGATAATGCCTGTCGAAAGTAAATGTTCCATAACTACTTACTACCCAATACTTCCCACCTTTAGCTTGAGTAATATCGATCACTTGGCCAAAAACTTCAGACTCACGATTGAAATAGATTTTTTGTCCCGAATAAGTGTAAACACCATGATCGGTTCCAATAATTAAGTCACCGGTTTTTGTTGGTAATAGGTGAGTTATCTTCGCCGGCAGAAAACTTTCTACAATCCAGTCCTTGCCGAAACTTTTGTATGCGCCGTTCTTAATATTTAACTGTGCTAGACGTCCACGTGAAGAGAACCAGAGGCGTTCATCATCTAGTGCGACTCTATCAATTGATAAAGATTGAAATTCATCCGATAAAAGCTGACGAGTCACTCTTCTACTTTGAATATCAAACCTTAAAAGCCCTTCACCTGTTGCAAGCCATAAGTCACCGTTACCCACAACAAAATCGTTTACCCTCCCACGATATAACAGCTCAGGTTCACCCCCTTTTCGGTGTTGGTAAATACCAGTCGTAGTCGCGACTAAATTACCCAAGCGAGGGTCCTTGGCAATTTTAACCATTGAAGAATCGCTAAAAAGAGAGAGTAACTTTCGTTCTGAAACCCGAGTGAATTTTTTACTATGTAATGAGTAATATCGAATGCCACGATCTGTCGCGATCCACATACCGCCAAGTTCATCATTCAAGAGGGCATAAATTTTATCACCTAACAAAGAGAAGCTGTCTTGTGAACTGGACGTCACCTTGCGAACAACTCCAGTCAGCAATGAGTAGACGAATAGTCCGTGCTCTGTGCCAATCCAATACTCTTGGTTCGTTTCCGCAAACGACAAAACATGCGAATCACCAATGAATGGGCCAATTTTGCTTGGAGCGTTGAGATCAATAATGAGCGCACCACGTAAAGTGCCAATTAATAGCTCTCGGCGGCTAGATGAGAAGTATATTTTTTCTGTGAAGTTCTTTTTCGAATTGGCGATGTGAGTAAATTGAGCACCATCCGAAAGATATGATCCAGAGGTCGTTGCTAATACCCATTTAGATAAAACACGCTGTGCATCATTGATATAGACATAACTACTCTGATTATGTTTATACAGTTCAAGTAAAGAGTAGGTCTCTATTTCACTTGTAGTGACATCATAAGTATAGAAATTAGAGTCATCACTGACCCAAATATAATTGTTTGATGAGCCAATTTTTCTAATTTCAGAGCCGGGCTCTAAGCTAAAGATAAGCTCTTTTTTCTGGCTAGGGTAACTCCGGTAGACTTCATTATCAGCAAAGCTCCAGAAACTGTCATTTAAATAAGCTAGCTGATCACCTACGGAGTCAAGTAGGCTACCATTTCGTGGCAGTAAGTGACGCCCATCATAAAATAAAACGTTGCTGTGTACATCTTGAACCCATATTCCACCATTACTACTCAAATGTAAGTTTTTTGCAGCCAAAAACTTCCCTTCAGATTGAATAGGTAAAGGGTAAAATATTGAAGGTGAATGCTCTTCTGCTAGCCCATTGAATGCGATACTAGCAATAAGAAGTACTCGTAAACAGTAGCTCAGCAAGCGCTATCCTTAAGTAATAATCAAATTAAAATATATACCTCAAAGGCACTTTAAAAAAATGATAAATCACCATTCTGTGCCAATAACGACACATATAGTAGCTGATTTTTATTTTAAGGGGAATGTGACGGTAAGCGGTTGATCAAATTTAATTTTTTAATCTAGAATATTTATATTAAATAGAGAAAAGTCAGCTAAGACACATAATAGTTTTGTATTTATCATGTGCCTTGTTCGTTAATATGGTCTTAGTCAATTAAAGCTTAACGTTGCAAGCATGAAGAGTAACTGTTCGCCATCCCTTTGATAAACTCAAAATAAGCACCATCTTTAGCCTCGATTTGAGAGCCAACAGGATCAAGAATACCAATCGTCACATTCGTTCCGCGAGTCACTGATTCAATGACAGCAGGCGTAAATTGTGGTTCAGAGAAGACACATTGGATATCATTTTTTCTGAGGGCTTTACGTATTTTAATTAACGTTTTAGCGCCTGGCTTACGGTCTGGACTCACGGTAAAGTGGCCTAAGTTATTAAGCTCAAACTCTTGTTCAAAATAGCCATAAGCGTCATGAAATACATAATAGCCTTCCGTTTTGACCGGAGCCAGTATCGCCGACACGTCCGCTTCTGTTGCTAGCAAACGTTGGCTAAAGTCATTCAGATTCTTTTGATATAAGCTTTGGTTCTTGCTGTCACTTTGAATCAATCTTGCTGTAATCGCTTCTGCTACCTGAAGCGATGGCTTTAAACCAAGCCAAAAATGTGGATCATGACTGCCATGATCGTGGCCAGCATGACTTTCGTGACCTCCCCCAAACTCTCTCAGTGGTAGCCCTTTAATTTCGCTAATGGTCAGTACATTTTTTTGACTGCTGATCACTTTGCTTAAAAACGGTTCAAGTTCAGGACCAAACCAAATAATAAGACCTGCATTATTGATTTTTTTTACATCCGACGGTTTAAGCGCATAGTCATGAGGAGATGCATTGGAACTTAAAATAACATCTGGCTCTACGGCTCCCTTTGTCAGCTCATGGGTGATCATTTGTATCGGTTTAATACTGGTTAGAATTGTCGATGCCCATGCTGCTGAAGGTAAACACAAAGCAACGAGAACAAGATAAGTAAATCGGAACATAAAGCCTCAAATGGAAACAGTAGCGTGGGTAAGTCATAAATGTTACATTATAACATTAGTTAATTGCAAATGAGTTCTATTCATGTCGACGTTAGTCAAACTGAACAACGTAAGTGTCGATTTTGGTGAGAAGCGCGTGCTAGATAGCATCAACCTGACTCTCGAAAAGGGTAAAATCACCACACTTATTGGCCCTAATGGTGCTGGTAAATCTACCTTAGTCAAAGTTATTTTAGGTTTACATAACCAATACGATGGCTCTATCAACAGACTAAAATCACTCAAAATTGGCTATGTTCCCCAGAAACTAAAACTTAACGACTCGCTACCGCTCGATGTAAAACGTTTTCTTAAGATGTCAGGCAAGTTTTCAGCCCAAGAGTTGACTGAAGCACTACGTTTAGTTGGTGGTGAACACTTAATGCACAACAACATGCATCAGCTCTCTGGCGGTGAAAACCAACGTGTTTTAATTGCCCGTTCATTACTAAGAAGACCCGATTTATTGGTGCTCGACGAGCCAGCTCAAGGCGTTGATATTCAGGGGCAAATTGATCTCTATAATCTGATCGACGCGATCAGGCATCGCTTTGGATGTAGTGTCTTTATGGTCTCCCATGACCTACACCTTGTGATGGCAAAAACGGACAATGTCATCTGTCTTCATCATCATATCTGTTGTTCAGGTGCGCCCGCTGATATTACACAGCACCCTTCATATATCGCATTATTTGGTTCAGCGACTAAGGAGTCGTTGGCTTTTTATCATCACCAACATGATCACCACCACCATGATCTTTCTGGTCAGGCGGTAAAAGGTGACGCCGAATCTTGTTCTCACCACAGCCACGGACATCGTCATGATTGAGTTTCTACTTCCTTCTATCCTCGCAGGCCTTGGTATTGCAGTGATTGCGGGACCATTAGGTTCATTTGTCGTGTGGCGAAAAATGGCCTACTTCGGTGATACTCTTGCACACGCTTCACTTATGGGGCTTGCGTTAGGTTTTTTATTAGACATTAATTTGTATTTAGCACTATTAGTTTGCTGCTTAGGTTTAGCGGTTTTACTCGTCACATTACAAAAACAGAAACTTGTCGCGACCGATACTCTACTCGGCATTCTCGCACATAGCTCTTTATCACTGGGTTTAGTTGCAGTCAGCTTTTTAGACAATGTTCGAGTTGATTTAATGAGCTATTTGTTTGGTGATTTACTCGCGGTATCGCCAGCGGATCTTGGTTTCATCTATCTTGGCGTACTCACGGTTAGTTGCATCTTATTCATCTTCTGGCGTCCACTGCTCTCCACAACGGTAAGTGAAGATTTAGCCGCAGTTGAAGGCATTAATATTGATTTGATGCGATTAATTTTGATGTTACTGGTCGGTTTGGTAATCGCGATTGGGATGAAGTTTGTCGGCGCACTAATCATGACGTCACTACTGATTATTCCAGCAGCAACGGCAAGAAAGTTTGCGAGAACGCCAGAACAGATGGCTGGCATCGCTTCACTTATTGGTGCGGTAGCTGTTTTAGCCGGGTTAAGTTTGTCTTGGCACTTTGATACCCCGGCAGGTCCTTCAGTCGTCATCAGTGCAACAGCAATGTTCATGCTCAGCCAAGTAGTCAAAGTTAAAAACTAGCCATTCTGTTTTTAGTTTTAGATAAACAAAAACCCCGAGCCAAAAAGCTCGGGGTTTTTATTATTTATTCATCACAACGGATGAGTAGTCAGGTTTACCAACCAGTAATTTCACGCAATGCTTTACCAATATCAGCAAGGCTTTTCACTGTTTTCACGCCCGCTTCTTCTAATGCTGCAAATTTGTCTTCAGCAGTACCTTTACCACCAGAGATAATTGCACCAGCGTGACCCATACGCTTACCAGGAGGCGCGGTTACACCTGCAATGTAAGAAACAACAGGCTTAGTGACGTTTGCTTTGATATAAGCAGCGGCTTCTTCTTCCGCTGTACCACCGATTTCACCGATCATAACAATCGCTTCAGTTTCAGGGTCTTCTTGGAAAAGCTTAAGAATATCGATGAAGTTAGAGCCCGGGATAGGGTCACCACCAATACCAACACACGTTGATTGGCCAAAGCCTTCATCAGTCGTTTGCTTAACCGCTTCGTAAGTTAATGTACCTGAACGAGATACGATACCAACTTTACCTTTCTTATGAATGTGACCAGGCATAATGCCAATCTTACACTCATCAGGAGTAATGACGCCTGGGCAGTTAGGCCCAATCATCACCACGCCCGCTTCATCTAAACGTACTTTAACGTCCAGCAAGTCAAGCGTAGGAATGCCTTCAGTGATCGTTACAATTAGCTTAATGCCTGCATCGATCGCTTCAAGAATCGCATCTTTACAGAAAGGAGCCGGTACGTAGATAACTGAAGCCGTAGCGCCCGTTTCTTCAACCGCTTGGCGAACCGTATTAAATACAGGCAAACCTAAGTGAGTTTGACCACCTTTACCAGGCGACACACCACCAACCATTTGCGTACCGTATGCGATAGCTTGCTCAGAGTGGAATGTACCTTGACCGCCAGTAAAACCTTGGCAGATAACTTTTGTATCTTTATTAATTAATACAGACATTATTTGCCCTCCGCTGCAGCAACGACTTTTTCAGCTGCTTCTGTTAGAGACGTTGCAGCGATGATATTTAGACCACTTTCCGCAAGTTTTTGAGAACCTAAAGGTGCATTGTTACCTTCAAGACGAACAACAACTGGCACTTTCACACCAACCTCTTCTACTGCACCGATGATGCCATCAGCGATGAGATCACAACGAACAATACCACCGAAGATATTAACAAGAACGGCTTTAACATTGGTGTCAGATAGGATGATCTTGAATGCTTCTGTTACACGTTCTTTCGTTGCGCCGCCACCTACATCTAAGAAGTTAGCAGGTTGGCCACCGTGTAGGTTTACAATATCCATCGTACCCATAGCAAGGCCTGCGCCGTTAACCATACAACCGATGCTACCGTCTAGTGCAACATAGTTAAGTTCCCATTGTGCTGCATGTGCTTCGCGCTCATCTTCTTGAGATGGATCGTGCATTTCACGCAGTTTAGGTTGACGGTACATCGCATTTGAATCGATATTGATTTTACCATCAAGACATAGAAGATTACCTTCTGCCGTCACAACCAATGGATTAATTTCAAGTAGAGCTAAGTCATACTGAGCAAACATATTGCCAAGACCCATAAAGATCTTAACGAATTGTTTGATTTGATCGCCAACTAGGCCAAGTTTAAATGCCAGTTCACGACCTTGATAAGCTTGAGGGCCGACAAGAGGATCAATTGCTGCTTGGTGAATCAACTCTGGAGTCTCTTCTGCAATCTTCTCAATGTCCACACCACCTTCAGTTGATGCCATGAATACGATACGACGAGTCGCACGATCTACAACTGCGCCAAGGTAAAGTTCATTGGCAATATTTGATGCTTCTTCAACCAGAATTTTAGTCACCGGTTGTCCATTAGCATCAGTTTGGAAAGTCACTAGGTTTTTACCAAGCCACTTTTGTGCAAACTCTTTAACACCATCTTTAGTGTCATGCAGTTCTACGCCGCCCGCTTTACCACGACCACCTGCGTGAACTTGACATTTTACGACTTTCTTTTCAGTGCTAATTCGGCCAGCCGCTTCGAAAGCTTCTTGAGGTGTATCACACGCAAAACCTTCTGGTACTGGTAAACCGAATTCTGCAAACAGCTGTTTGGCTTGATATTCATGCAAATTCATTGTGTTATTCCATTTGTTTATCCCTTAAGGGATTTATTATTTCCATTAGACAATCAGCATAATACTGAGTCAGGCGTCTGTAGGGTTACTCTTGAGCGAGTGCCAAGTAATGTCGACTCATTACTCAACTTTTAAAAGGCTAGATGTTGAGCGACCTAGCCTGAATTCATCGGGAGCTTAATCATTAAGCCCCCTTTTACGTTTGGTTATACTAAAAAACGTTTGGTTGTACTAAACGTTAAGTAGTAGGCGAGCAGGATCTTCCAGTAACTCTTTAACCGTTACCAAGAAACCAACTGATTCGCGACCATCAATCAAACGGTGATCGTACGACAGTGCAAGATACATCATTGGCAAGATTTCAACTTTACCATCAACCGCCATTGGGCGTTCTTGGATTTTATGCATACCAAGAATTGCTGCTTGTGGTGGGTTAATGATTGGCGTTGACATTAATGAACCGAACACACCACCATTAGTGATAGTGAAGTTTCCGCCCATGATTTCATCAACCGTTAGTTTGCCGTCACGACCTTTAATCGCAAGCTCTTTGATGCCTTTTTCTATATCAGCAAAACCGAGTGTGTCGCAGTCTTTTAGAACTGGCGTTACCAAACCACGTGGTGTTGAAACCGCCATGCTGATGTCGAAGTAGTTGTGATAAACAATATCATCACCATCAATAGAAGCATTCACCTCTGGGTAACGCTTCAACGCTTCTGTTACCGCTTTCACGTAGAAAGACATGAAACCAAGACGCGTACCATGACGCTCTTCGAACTGATCTTTGTACTGCTTACGAAGGTCCATAATTGGCTTCATGTTCACTTCGTTAAACGTCGTCAACATTGCCGTGCTGTTTTTCGCTTCAAGCAGTCGGTTTGCAACTGTTTTACGTAAGCGAGTCATAGGTACACGTTTCTGAGTACGTGCCGCGGCTGGCGCTTCAACTTCAGGCGCAGCAGCAACTGGTGCAGATTTCGCTGCAGCTAAGTGCGCATCAATATCTTCACGAGTGATGCGTCCACCAACACCTGTGCCTTTCACTTGACTTGCTTCCAAGCCATGTTCACCAAGTAAACGACGAACAGCAGGGCTTAGAGCATCATTAGACTCTTCCGTTAATGTCGCTTTATGACGTTTATCCGGAGAGGATTCAGCATCTTCAGCAGTGTCCGTTGTCGGTTCACCCGCAACAGCACCCGGCTTGATTCGAGCAATAAGCTGCTTCGAAAGAACCGTTGCACCTTCTTCTTCGATAATTGCTTCCAGAACACCCGCTTCAGGAGCTGGTACTTCTAGTACAACTTTATCAGTTTCAATATCAACAATAACTTCGTCACGAGCAACCGCTTCACCTGGTTTCTTGTGCCAAGTTGCTACTGTCGCATCTGCAACTGATTCAGGTAAATCTGGAACCAGAATTTCAATTGTCATATCTGTTTCGTCCTTATTCTTCTAGTTCTTAAGCTAGGGTCAAAGCGTCGTCAACTAACGCTTTCTGCTGTTTCAAGTGTACTGACATATAACCAACCGCTGGAGATGCAGAAGCTGCACGTCCCGCATATTTAAGATCAGCGCCGGCAGGAATTGCGGCTCTGAAGTTATGCTGGCTAGAGTACCAAGCGCCTTGGTTTTGCGGCTCTTCTTGGCACCATACGAAATCCACTACATTGGTATATTGTGCAATTGCCGCTTCCACTTCCTCTTTAGGGAATGGGTAAATCTGCTCGATTCGGACAATCGCTACGTCTTCTTGCTCGTTTTTACGGCGCTGCTCTAACAAGTCGTAATAAACTTTACCAGAACAGAACACAACACGTTTCACACCTGACGCATCTAAATCATCCACTTCTGCAATGGCAGGTTGGAATGTGCCTTCAGCTAGGTCTTCTAAAGAAGAAGTACATAACGGATGGCGCAACAATGATTTAGGAGACATCACGATAAGTGGACGACGCATAGGACGCACAACTTGACGGCGCAACATGTGATAAACCTGAGCAGGTGTTGACGGAACAACCACTTGCATATTCTGTTCAGCACACAGCTGTAAGTAACGCTCTAAACGTGCTGACGAGTGCTCGGGACCTTGACCTTCATAACCATGAGGAAGCAACATCGTTAAGCCACATAGTCGTGCCCACTTCTGCTCACCTGATGAAATAAATTGGTCAATAACCACTTGAGCACCATTGGCGAAATCACCAAATTGAGCTTCCCAAAGGGTTAGTCCACCCGGTTCAGCGGTCGCGTAACCGTATTCAAATGCTAATACCGCTTCTTCAGAAAGAACCGAATCAAACACTTGGAAAGGACCTTGGCTATCGTGGATATTCGCAAGAGGAACGTAAGTACTCGCATCATCTTGGTTATGCAAAACAGAGTGTCGATGGAAGAAAGTACCACGACCAGAATCTTGGCCTGAGATACGAATACGCTTACCATCATCAACTAATGTTGCATATGCTAATGTTTCTGCCATACCCCAATCGAGTTGTTTTTCACCCAACATCATTGCGGTACGATCGTTATAAAGCTTATTAACACGGCTTTGTAGTTTATGGCTTTCTGGGTATTGGCATAATCGATTACCAAGCTCTTTTAAGCGCTCAATATCAATTTTGTGATCCCATTCCATATTCCACTCATGGCCTAAATATGGAGACCAATCCACAGAGTGTAATGTCATAGGACGCCACTCTTTAACCACCACTTCACCATGATCAAGCGCATCACGGTATTCGTTAACTAACTGCGTTGCCGTTTCAATATCAAATTCACCGCGATCAATCAGCACATCAGCATAAAGCTTACGTGGTGTTGGGTGTTTTTTGATTTTTTGATACATCAGTGGCTGAGTTGCATTCGGCTCATCGGCTTCGTTATGGCCATGACGGCGATAACAAACCAAATCAATCACGACATCACGCTTAAATGTATTACGGTAATCAAGCGCTAATCGTGCAATAAATGCTACCGCTTCTGGGTCATCGGCATTCACGTGGAAAATTGGGGCCTGAACCATCTTCGCGATATCAGTACAATACATAGTAGAGCGTGTGTCACGAGGGTTAGATGTAGTGAAACCAACTTGGTTATTCACCACGATACGAACCGTACCACCCACACAGAAACCACGCGCTTGAGACATATTAAACGTCTCTTGTACGACACCTTGACCAGCAATCGCAGAATCACCGTGAATCGTAATAGGCAGAACACGGCTACCATCGCAATCGCCTAAACGATCTTGACGAGCACGAACGGAACCAATAACTACAGGGTTTACGATTTCTAAGTGAGAAGGGTTAAACGCCAGAACCAGATGGACATCACCGCCAGGAGCAGCAAAGTCAGCAGAGAAACCTTGGTGATATTTAACATCGCCGGTTCCCCATGTGTCATCGTGCTTTTTACCCGCGAATTCATCAAACAGATCTTGTGGCTTTTTACCCAGCACGTTAACCAGCATGTTTAAACGACCACGGTGGGCCATTCCAACAACCACTTCACGCATACCTTGACCACCAGCATGACGAATGATCTCTTTCGTCATTGGAATCAACGCGTCACCACCTTCTAAAGAGAATCGTTTTGCACCGGGGAATTTAGCGCCAAGATAGCGTTCTAGACCTTCAGCTGCTGTCAGCTCATCTAGAAATGCTCTCTTCTCTTCTTTATTAAATGATGGTTGACCAGAAACAGACTCTAAACGTTGTTGAATCCAACGTTTCTGTTCTGTATTAGTCATATGCATGTATTCTGCACCGATTGAACCACAATACGTTTGCTTCAACGCTTTATGCAGATCTTTCAATACCATGGTCTCTTGACCAATAGCGAAAGAACCTACGTTGAATGTTTCATTGAGGTCTTCATCAGTGAGTGTATGAAAGGATGGATCCAGTTCAGCGACTGCATCTCTTTTCCATAACCCAAGCGGGTCTAGGTTTGCAGCTTGATGCCCACGGAAACGGTAAGCATTGATAAGTTGCAGTACTTTTACTTGTTTTGCATCGACATCGGGATCACTAACTTGGACATTGTAATGCTTTGTTTCTTGCGCGAGTCGACGGAAGTAATCACGGACACGTGAATGCGGTTGTTCAACCACTTCTGATGCTTGCGTAGGCAACTCATCAAATACACGTTTCCACTCCTCACTTACCAGATCAGGATCGCTAAGATACAGTTCGTAGAGTTCTTCTACATAAGTTGCATTGGCGCCAGCCAAGTGTGAAGACTCGAGCCATGCCTTCATCACGCCGTTCTGCATATTTTCCCTTAACCAGTAGTTTCACATTCGCTGCGGTCTATGCCGAGCTATAAACGCTGGCTCAACATGAGCCAGCAATTTTATTGTTTATTAAACCGAACGATTTACCAACATTGACTTGATATGGCCAATTGCTTTCGTCGGATTAAGTCCCTTAGGACAAACACTTACACAGTTCATGATGCCATGGCAACGAAAAACACTAAATGCGTCGTCAAGATTAGATAAACGTTCATCTGTAGCGGTATCACGGCTATCAATTAGCCAACGATACGCCGCAAGAAGACCTGCTGGTCCGATGAATTTATCAGGGTTCCACCAAAACGACGGGCATGAAGTGGTACAACATGCACACATGATACATTCATACAGACCATCTAAATGAGCACGTTCATCTGGACTTTGTAGGTTTTCGCGCGCTGGTGGTACGTTACCATCAGACACCAAGAATGGTTTCACTTTTTCATAGTTGTCATAGAATTGAGTCATATCGACAATCAAGTCACGAACCACAGGAAGACCCGGTAAAGGTCTAATCACGATAGTATCTTGTGTCATCAATGCAGACAACGATGTGATACACGCTAAGCCATTCTTACCGTTCATATTCAAACCATCTGAACCACACACACCTTCACGGCATGAACGACGGAATGAAATACTCGCATCTTGCTCTTTCAGTAAAATAAGCGCATCCAACAACATCATGTCAGAGCCTTCTTCTACTTCTAAAGTATAATCCTTCATGTACGGCTTTTGATCGACGTCCGGATTATATCGGTACAAAGAGAATTTCAATTTCATAATAGTGTCCTCTCCTTAGTACGTACGAGCTTTCGGTGGGAATGCTTCACGGTGAACTGGTTCCATATTCACATTACGCTTAGACATAGACTCTGTCTCAGGATTGTAAACGGAATGGCACAGCCAATTTGCATCGTCACGGTCTGGGAAGTCAAAACGGGCATGAGCGCCACGACTTTCAGTTCGGTAGTTCGCCGCAACAGCTGTTGCAAATGCTGTTTCCATCAAGTTTTCTAACTCTAAGCACTCGATACGTTGAGTGTTGAATTCTGTCGACTTATCAGAAAGGTGGGCATTTTTCAGACGTTCACGGATAACTTTAAGCTCTTCCAAGCCTTTCGCCATTGCATCGCCTTCACGGAATACCGAGAAGTTATTTTGCATACACTGTTGAAGATCTTTACGAATTTGAGCTGGGTCTTCGCCACCGGTACTGTTTTCCCAACGGTTATAACGCTCAAGAGATTTCTCAATATCCGCTTCAGTCGCCGGTTTAGCTTCCGCTTGCTTATCGAGTGTTTCACCCAAGTGAAGACCAGTCGCACGTCCAAATACAACCAAATCAAGCAGTGAGTTGCCACCTAAGCGGTTCGCGCCATGCACCGATACTGATGCAATTTCACCACAAGCGAATAAGCCTTGGATTTCGACATCCGCACCCGATTCGTCTTGCTTAATTGCCTGACCAGAAACTTGAGTCGGAACGCCGCCCATCATGTAGTGACACGTTGGGATAACTGGAATCGGCTCTTTCACTGGATCAACGTGAGCAAACGTACGAGAGAGCTCACAAACACCAGGAAGACGCGACTCAAGCGTATCTTTGCCTAAGTGATCCAGTTTCAGCTTAATGTGTGGACCCCAAGGACCATCACAACCGCGTCCTTCACGGATCTCGATCATCATTGAACGAGCAACCACATCACGACCCGCTAAGTCTTTCGCATTCGGAGCATAACGCTCCATGAAACGTTCGCCATCTTTATTCAGAAGGTAACCACCTTCACCACGACAGCCTTCCGTAACAAGAACGCCTGCGCCAGCAATACCCGTTGGGTGGAACTGCCACATTTCGATGTCTTGCATTGGTACGCCTGCACGAATCGCCATACCAACACCATCGCCCGTATTGATATGGGCGTTAGTTGTTGAAGCGTAAATACGGCCAGCACCACCAGTCGCTAGGATCGTTGCTTTAGATTTAAAGTAACAAACTTCGCCAGTTTCCATACATAACGCCGTTGTTCCAAGAATGGCACCATCTTCATTTTTAACAAGATCAAGTGCATACCACTCAGAAAACACTGTCGTTTTATGCTTAATGTTTTGCTGGTAAAGCGTATGCAGCAATGCGTGACCCGTACGGTCTGCCGCTGCTGCAGTACGAGCGGCTTGCTCGCCACCAAAATTCTTAGATTGGCCACCAAACGGACGTTGGTAAATAGTGCCATTATCAAAGCGAGAGAATGGTAGCCCCATTTTCTCTAGTTCAATAACGGACTCAGGGCCATTTTTACACATGTACTCAATCGCATCTTGGTCTCCAATATAATCAGAGCCCTTTACCGTATCGTACATATGTTGTTCCCAGTGATCTTCATGCGCATTACCAAGAGCAACGGTAATACCGCCTTGTGCAGATACAGTATGAGAACGAGTAGGAAAAACTTTTGAAAGCAATGCACAAGATAGGCCTTGCTCTGAAATTTGTAGCGCGGCACGCATGCCAGCACCACCAGCGCCAATTACTACGGCATCAAACTCACGAACAGGAATAGTCACTTACGCACCCCACAAAATAAATAGGCCAGAGAAAAAGTATCCAAGCAATACGGCAACAATACCGAGCTGTAAACCGCCACGCAGTTTTGTGCACTTGATATAATCCGTAAGAACCTGCCATAGACCGATCCATGCATGAATCAGTACAGACAGAAGCGCAAGCATGGTGAAGACTTTAGTAAAAGTACCACCAAAGAATTGCGTCCAAGATACGTAAGAGATATCACCTGAGAAAGCACAGAAGCTCACTAGGTAAATAGTGTAAAGCGTCATAATAATTGCAGATGCACGAATTAATAGGAAATCATGCACGCCATTACGTCCAAACGATGAAACGTTGCTTACCATACTAAAACCCCCGCAAGTAATGACAATACAGCTGTCGCACCAAAGGCTACCTTCGCACTCATTGCGCCAGATTCGAGCTCTTCAAAATGTCCAAGATCCATAAGAAGATGACGAATACCACCAGCAATGTGATAAGCCAAAGCAGTTAGGATGCCCCAAAGAATAAATTTCACGAAAAAGCCATCGACAATGTCGCTTGCTTCCATGAAACCAACAGGGGAAGAGAGGGAAATAGATAGCAACCAAAGCAGGATACCAATCGCCACAAACATAATCACACCAGAAACACGGTGCAAGATTGATGAAATTGCAGTAATTGGGAATTGGATGGTCTGTAAATCTAAATTAACAGGTCTTGATTTTCTTTCTTTCACAGGCTTGCTCACTCAGCTCCATTGAGCATTTATAGTTATATACAAATTTTGGTGGCAAACCCACAAAAGTTAACATTTACTTAACATCAATCCGCCTTTAACGCCGAGTTAAATGTAACAAAAATGTTAACAACAAGACTAAAAATCCAACCTCACAATTCATTTCAGCCTTGAATTTATAAGGATTTCACCAAAATTTTCAGCATCACTATACGACTGGCAACATCTTAATACAATTGATGTAACAAATTATGCTACGTAGAACAGATTTTTAACGATTTTAATATGAAAAATCATAACAAGTGCACACAAAAAAATAGAAAAATTGACTTTAGGACCTAAGAGCAGTAAAAAATTGTCACATAAACATCCTGGACGGATTAAATAATAAACAAAGGAGATTGTTATGGCGGATAAGAAAGCTACCCTTCACGTTGAAGGTAAAGCGCCAATTGAATTGCCAATCATGGAGGGTGCATTAGGTACTCCCGTTATTGACGTTCGTACTCTAGGTTCAAATGGTTTCTTTACTTTTGACCCTGGTTTTCTTGCCACTGCGTCTTGTGAATCATCAATCACATTCATCGATGGTGATAAAGGCATTCTTTTACACCGCGGCTACCCGATTGATCAATTAGCCAATAATTCAGACTATCTAGAAGTTTGTTATATTCTACTTTATGGCGAAGCCCCTACTCGTGAACAATATGATGAATTTAAACGTATTGTTACACGTCACACCATGGTTCATGAGCAAATTGCTAGTTTCTTCCACGGCTTCCGTCGTGATGCTCACCCAATGGCAGTAATGTGTGGTGTGGTTGGAGCACTTGCGGCTTTCTATCACGATTCACTTGATATCAACAATGATACACACCGAGAAATAGCGGCATACCGTCTTATTTCTAAAATGCCGACACTGGCAGCAATGTGTTACAAATATTCAATAGGTCAACCGTTTATCTACCCACGCAATGACCTAGGCTATGCGGAAAACTTCTTACACATGATGTTTGCTAATCCATGTGAAGACTATGATGTGAATCCAATTGTCGCTCGTGCGATGGACAAAATTTTCACTCTGCATGCCGACCACGAACAAAATGCCTCAACGTCTACCGTTCGTTTAGCAGGTTCATCTGGTGCTAACCCATTTGCTTGTATCGCGGCAGGTATTGCTTCTCTATGGGGACCAGCTCACGGTGGTGCTAACGAAGCATGTCTACGTATGCTAGAAGAGATTGGTTCAGTTGATAACATCGAAGAGTATGTTGCACGAGCAAAAGACAAAGATGACCCATTCCGCTTAATGGGCTTTGGTCACCGTGTCTACAAAAACTATGATCCACGCGCAACAGTAATGCGCGAAGCTTGTCATGAAGTATTGAAAGAATTAGATATTAAAGATCCACTACTTGATGTGGCAATGGAACTTGAACGTATTGCTCTATCTGATGAGTACTTTGTTTCGAAGAAACTTTACCCGAATGTCGATTTCTACTCAGGTATCATTCTGAAAGCGATTGGTATCCCAGTATCAATGTTCACTGTAATCTTTGCTCTGTCTCGTACAGTGGGTTGGATTGCACACTGGAATGAAATGCATGCCGACCCTACTAACCGTATTGGTCGTCCTCGCCAGCTTTATACTGGTGAAGAGCAACGTGATTTCAAACCATTGCATGAACGTGAATAGCTTTTCTAAGTTCTAAGTTCTAAGTTCTAAGTTCTAAGTTCTAAGTTCTAACAAAGCATAAAGGCTTGATCAATTGATCAAGCCTTTTCATTTTTGTTTGTATGTGTAGCTGCTGAAATGACTTTAAACTGGATTATTGATATCAATAAATGTCACATCAAGACCGTGTTCTTCCGCTAACCACTCACCCAATGCTTTAATACCATAACGCTCCGTTGCATGATGACCAGCAGAGAAGTAATGAATATCTTGTTCACGGGCAGTGTAAGTCGTGCGTTCAGATACTTCACCGGACATAAAAGCATCTAACCCATGCTGTGCAGCCAACTCGATATAATCTTGCCCGCCACCACTACACCAACCAATAGTCTCAATCAGCTTATCTTGATTTTCTGGTGCAATATGAAGAGGGGTACGATCAAGAACTTGGTCCATTTTTTCCGCTAATTCACTGCCTGTCATGGCTTGCTTAAAACGGCCAAACATCGCCACAGACTGCGGGTGACCTTCTAGTCCACCTTCCACATCAATATCAAGTAAACGAGCCAACTCCGCGTTGTTACCGAGCTCTGGGTGGATATCTAGCGGCAGGTGATAAGCATAAAGATTAATATCGCTTTTGATGAGGGTGCGAATTCGCTTGCCTTTCATCCCACGAATAGGTTCCGCTTCACCTTTCCAAAAATAGCCGTGATGGACGATCAGCGCATCGGCATTTAACTCGACCGCTTTGTCGATGAGAGCTTGCGAAGCCGTCACGCCCGTAACCACTCGTTTGATCTCTGTTGCACCTTCAACCTGCATTCCATTAGGGCTGTAATCTTTAATAAGCTGAGGTGACAATTTTTCGTTTAAAATCTTTTCCAGCTGAATATTGTTCATTGCTTTGTCCATGTTTCTATTTATCGTAAGATTTTATACTCAAGTTACTCTACTATCCACGCTACAATGTTCAAAGGTCGCTATCTTCTAAGGAAAGAGATGAATTCGTTACAGCGTTTTTACCAATGGATAATCAACACCCCTGCTCTTTTTCAGTTACAAGCACCGTTTGAAGATTTTTCCAAACTATCGATTCCGCCTTTGGCTGACGATAAGCATTATTGCGGAAATCCTCGGCTCGGTTTTCTCTATCAATATCTCTGCACTCACGCTCTACAGCAATCACAACATTACGACCTTTCTTTAGAAGAGGTACAGATCAACGCACCTAGCGGACAAACACTTGGGGCGATCGATTTGATATTGGAAACTCCACACCAAGAGTATGAGCATTGGGAGATCGCGATTAAATTCTACCTTTTGCACCAAGGCACTTGGTTTGGCCCTAATGCCCATGATCAACTGGATAAAAAGCTATCCCGAATGTTGAATCACCAGCTGAAAATGAGCCAATCTGATCCTTTTATCCAGCAATACCCCCAATATGAGAACCGATCTGAACATCTTTTAATGCAAGGTCGGCTTTATGTAAATCCATTTGATCACGAACCGATTCCAGGACATTGCCTTGGTTACACACTCAACACGAGCCAAATATCAGGATTTTGGTGCTACCAGCATCAATGGGATCGTATTGGTCAGCCGCTTTATCACCTACCAAAAGAGTGTTGGGCTGCTGGAATTGATGTGTTTGGTCTGCCGGTTGAACGGCCAGAAGATCGCTTTATTCATGGACAGACTAAAGAGGGAGAATTTTGGTTTGTTGTACCAGACGACTGGCCAAACAATGTGTAAATGGCACGACTATCTTACAAAAAGCCACAATGAATTACTCAATGATGCTCGAGAAGTTAACCGCTTCTGAATAGAAGAACCCAGTGAGTACTGGGTTCCTAGATAGACTAAAGAGTTCGATATTTACTATTAATAGCTCTTAGTTCATACCGCACAGCTTCATTATTTCGCTTTAAAGACCTGCGGCTGCAAAGACCTGATTTACAATCTCTTGAGCTTCGGCTTCAATGGCTTTTAGATGCTCTTCACCTTTAAAGCTTTCGCAGTAAATTTTGTAGATGTCTTCCGTTCCTGATGGACGCGCCGCGAACCAACCATTTTCAGTCGTCACTTTAAGACCACCAATGGCTGCACCGTTACCCGGAGCGTGAGTCAATCGAGCCGTAATCGCGTCACCCGCCAGTGTTTCTGCAGATACCATCTCAGGAGAGAGTTTCTTAAGTACGTCTTTTTGCGCACCATTAGCCACAGCTTGGATACGGTTGTACTTAGACTCACCATGTTTTGCTGCAAGCTCTTCGTAGTACTCTTGTGGGTTCTTACCCGTTACCGCGGTAATTTCAGCCGCAAGCAGACAAAGAATGATGCCATCTTTATCAGTAGACCAAGGCGTACCATCTTTACGTAAGAAAGAGGCTCCAGCACTCTCTTCACCACCGAAGCCAAACTTACCTTCGTATAAGCCATCAACAAACCATTTGAAGCCAACTGGAACTTCGCAAAGTTCACGGCCTAAATCCGCAACCACACGGTCAATCAATGCACTTGATACTAGAGTTTTACCAACAGCAACTTCTTTACCCCACCCTTCGCGGTGACGGTATAGGTAATCAATACAAACCGCTAGGAAATGGTTAGGATTCATCAAACCTTTAGAAGTCACAATGCCATGACGGTCGTAATCTGGGTCATTACCAAAAGCAAGATCGTAGTCATCTTTAAGCGCTAACAAACCTGCCATTGCATATGGCGATGAGCAGTCCATACGAACAACGCCATCTTTATCAAGTGACATAAATTGGAATGAAGGATCAATCGCTTCACTTACCAATGTAAGATCTAGGTTGTACGCTTGGCCGATTTGACGCCAGTAATCGATACCAGAACCGCCAAGTGGATCAACGCCTAGTTTCAAACCTGATTTTTGAATCGCATCCATATCAACAACATTCACTAAATCGTCGATATATGGTTTTACCAAATCTAGCTCAACAAATAGCTCTGATGCTTTTGCATCCGCTAGAAGCATACGTTTAACGCCTTGTAAGCCTTCAGAAATCAAAGCATTTGCGCGATCTTCAATCGCCTGTGTGAGTTCGCCTTCAGCAGGGCCACCGTGAACAGGGTTATATTTGATCCCGCCATCTTGAGGTGGATTATGCGATGGCGTAATAACGATACCGTCCGCTTTATCATCGTGCGTTAAGTTATAAGTTAAAATCGCATGTGATACGCCAGGCGTTGGTGTATAGCCATTATCCGCTTGAGTGATAACTTTCACACCATTGGCAATCAGTACTTCTACAACCGTTGAAAACGCAGGTTCAGACAATGCATGCGTATCTTTACCAACAAATAGAGGGCCCGTTGTGCCTTTCTCTGCACGTACTTCAGCAACGGCTTGGGCAATCGCTAAAATATGGTGCTCATTGAATGTTGATTTGTCTGCAGTGCCACGGTGACCAGAGGTACCGAATAACACTTTATGATCAGAGTGACCAGGGATAGGTTGAAGTAAGAAATAATTTGCAACTAAAGCCGGAATATTATGTAAATCTTCTTGCTGAGCTTTCTGCCCAGCACGAGGGTGCATAGCCATTTATTGACATCCTTTTAATATAAAAACCAAAAAATAAAAAAACCTCATAATATCGACTCTTAGCGTGACATTATGAGGTTTAAATCAGACTTTTTAAATTGAAGCTGATACTTTTTCGATTAAGTCAGCCTGATAATTCATCCTGCTCATCAGCTGTTCTACCATCTGCCTTTTACGGCTAGTGTTATTATTGGTAATAACCCAGAAAGGCGAATTAGGGATTGCCTTTGGCTTGGTCGTATTACCATTTGCCAGTAATGTTGCTTCGTTGTCTGCAAAATAGACTCGTTTACGCCCTTTCACCTGAGTCGCTTCTGAAAAGCTCTCTGGGTTAATCGTGTGCAGAGTCGACAGTACTAACATAAATCGATCAATTGCCTTTTTCAGTGAGGCAAATTCATCTGAAATAAGTAAAGAGCGCATCTCTTTAACGCTGTCGATGTGGTTCACTTTACCCGCATCCTTACTTACAACAATACCCTGTGGCTTATCAGCTACGGGCTGTGGTTTCACAGCTTGCCCATCAACATTCAATAAACGGCGTAAAATATCCGACGCACTTTCACCGATATGTTGGGTTTGGCCAGCAATAAAACGGTATAGATCCTCATCAACCTCAATTGTTTTCATTCGCTTTTCACAATCTCAATGTTTAAACTCTGATGGATTATAGCGAGATCTTTACCGATACTCTACGTTAAACCCATCATGAATAAGATAAAATGTCAGCACTTCTTAACTACAAACTCGAAGGCCAAGGTCAAACGGTCGTTTTGATCCACGGATTATTTGGAAATTTGGACAACTTAGGCCTGCTTTCACGAGACCTTAAGGAAGATCATCAAGTACTTAGCATTGATCTTCGTAATCACGGCCTCTCTTTTCACTCCGATGTTCACAATTACCAGGTAATGGCTGAAGATATTATCTCGCTGCTTGATCACTTAGATCTCGCGTCGGTAATCTTAATCGGACACTCGATGGGGGGGAAAGTCGCAATGAAAGTCACTGATCTCGCGCCACACCTTGTGATGAAACAGATCATTTTGGACATGGCTCCTGTCGCCTATCATCAACGTAAACACGACAATGTCTTCGCTGGTCTGACTGCCGTATCAGCCGCGAATCTCTCGTCACGATCTGAAGTGATTACAACATTGGCTGAACATATTGAAATCGATGGTGTCAGGCAGTTTTTGTCTAAGTCCATCATAAAAGTCGAAAACACAATGCGTTGGCGCTTTAATGTAGATTCGATCATGAACAACTACTTATCGATTTTAGATTGGGAACCAATAACTAAGTCAATGACACCGACCCTATTCGTTAAAGGGGGAGACTCTGACTATTTGACCGCCGATCACCAGGCCGATGTTCAATCACAGTTTTCGAATGCGAAGGCTCATGTCATTGCGAATACAGGGCATTGGTTACATGCTGAAAAACCAGTTGAAGTACTAAGAGCAATCCGCAAATTCTTATAATTCTGCAGCGATTAATAAATACAAATTAATGAGAAGCAGACGGTGACACCATGATTAACTTTGTGTCACAACAGTGGTATAGTGCGCGCAAGTAAAATTGGCATAAAAGGACACTCATGCTTTACGACTACATGAATCAATTGGAATCTTTTGGATTGGATCTATTGTTTGCTGGTATCTTTTTCTTAATAGGTATGGCGATCAAAGATGTCTTGAAACAAGGTAATGTTCCAGTTTTCGGGCGTCGAATTGTATGGATGGTTCTATTTCTTGGTTGTGCTGGGTTTGTTGCGAAAGGGCTCATTCAGCTTAGCTGGGAAGGAACTGGATTAGGCTAATCCTTCACGTAACTTTGTGTTAAAACAGACAAATATTAAAGGTAACGATTCTATGGCAAGTGTAGGTCTCTTCTTTGGTAGCGATACAGGTAATACCGAAGCTATTGCAAAGACGATCCAAAAGCAACTGAGCAAAAAGCTCGTTCACGTTCAAGACATTGCAAAAAGCAGCAAAGAAGATATTGATAACTTTGATCTGCTATTGCTTGGCATTCCAACGTGGTACTACGGTGAAGCACAATGTGATTGGGACGATTTCTTCCCAGAACTAGAAGCGATTGATTTCTCAACTAAGCTTGTTGCTATTTTCGGCTGTGGTGATCAAGAAGATTACGCTGAGTACTTCTGTGACGCGATGGGCACTATCCGCGATATCGTTGAAGCTAAAGGCGGTACTATCATTGGTTACACACCAACTGAAGGCTACGAATTTGAAGCATCAAAAGCACTAGTTGATGGCGATGAAAATAGCTTCGTTGGTCTATGTATTGATGAAGATCGTCAACCAGAACTCACGGATGAGCGTGTTTCTAAATGGGTTCAACAGATCCATGAAGAGATGTGCCTAGCTGAATTAGAAGACTAATCTAACCCAGCAACCCAAAATTTAAGAGCCTCCGCCACTGGAGGCTTTTTTATTGTTCTAATAACTCTTCTTCTCTAAATTGCGGCTTCTTACGCACATAAAGTTTTCTTTGTACTTCCGCGACAACATTCCCTTTCTTATCCTTAATATGGATAATAAATTCAGGAAAACACTTATCCCCATCAACCGTTGAGCGGTAAATATCATCTAATTGATTTTGTGAGATCTCAAAGTCGGCATAAAGGTCTGATTGCCCAGGCTTCATAAAGTTAATGCTTGCCTCTTTATCCCATACATAATATCGCTCGCCTAAAATACCCATCAACATCAAAGAGTAAACAGGATCTGTTAATGAGAAAATGCTGCCTCCATATTGGGTTCTATTGGCATTTTTGTTCCACCAGCGTAACTTTAACTTCATGTTCACGGTTCTAAAATCGCCACTGATTCGCTCAATGTGAATACCCGCTCCCCAAAATGGAGGCCATATATTCAGTGCAAATTTAACCACCCCTGGTTTATATATCTTTGCTAAATTCTTATTCATAACTTCCTGTCCGAACGTTCCCTATGTTATCAAATTGTAACTGGTCAGATGTCCACTATAAGTGACAATTCACAACTTTACAAAAGTAAACTAGTAACCCTTTGAAGTTCGTGGTTTATTGTTATCTCTGAGTAACCTATAATACTTGTAATAATGACTTCTGTTAATTGCTGCAAATCACCACAGGAAAGTATATGTCGGACAATAACCAAGCGCTAAAGGATGCTGGGCTTAAAGTTACCCTTCCAAGGCTCAAAATTTTAGAAGTATTACAGCAACCAGAATGCCAACATATCAGTGCTGAAGAACTCTATAAAAAGCTGATAGACCTAGGTGAAGAAATTGGTCTTGCTACTGTTTATCGCGTTCTTAACCAGTTTGATGATGCAGGAATTGTGACTCGTCATCACTTTGAAGGTGGTAAATCGGTTTTTGAACTTTCAACACAACACCATCATGACCATCTTGTGTGTCTTGACTGTGGTGAAGTTATCGAATTTTCGGACGATATCATTGAACAACGCCAAAGTGAGATTGCTGAGAAATACAACGTTCGCCTAACAAACCATAGCTTATATCTATACGGCAAATGTGGTGATGGGACATGTAAAGATAACCCAGATGCGCATAAAGCGAAGTAGATTCATATAAACATCTAAATACCAGTAACTTAGCTGGTATTTTTTTACTTACAGCACAAGCGTAATCAATCTTTTAGATTCAAATAGGTTGAACAGAAACTAAAAAGCCAGTGACTCACATCACTGGCTTTTTTATTTAACCCGTTATCTCACTATACAGAGATTAACCGTCAATTTTCGCCCACGTATCACGCAAACCAACAGTTCGGTTAAAGACTAGAGCATCTGCAGTTGAATCTTTTGAATCAACACAGAAGTAGCCTGTACGCTCAAACTGAATACCCGATTCAGCTTTAGCCGTTGCAAGACTTGGCTCGACAAAACCTTGCAGTACGACTAATGATTCAGGGTTTAACGTATCTGAGAAGTTTTCCGCTGCTGCTGGGTTAGGTACCGTAAACAAGCGATCGTACAAGCGAATTTCAGCAGGTAGGCCTTTGTCAGCCGATACCCAGTGAATAACACCTTTTACTTTACGGCCGTCTGCTGGGTTCTTACCCAGAGTTTCATTATCGTATGAACAGAAAATCGTAGTGATATTACCTGCATCATCTTTCTCAATACGCTCAGCTTTAATCACATAAGCGCCACGTAGACGAACTTCTTTACCAAGCACTAAACGCTTGTATTTCTTGTTCGCTTCTTCGCGGAAGTCATCACGCTCAATCCAAATCTCACGCGTGAATGGTACCTCACGAGAGCCCATTTCAGGCTTGTTTGGATGATTTGAAACGTTCAGAACTTCGACACTATCCGCATTAAAGTCTTCGATAACCACTTTAATAGGATCAAGAACAGCCATGGCGCGAGGTGCGTTTTCATTCAGATCATCACGAATGCAAGATTCTAATGAACCAAATTCAATCATGTTCTCTTGCTTCGTTACACCGATACGTTTACAGAATTCACGAATAGACGCCGATGTAAAGCCACGACGGCGCAAGCCCGAAATCGTAGGCATGCGTGGGTCATCCCAGCCATTGACTAGATTCTCTGTAACCAGTTGGCTCAGTTTACGTTTAGACATCACCGTGTATTCTAAATTTAGGCGACTAAATTCATACTGACGTGGTTGGCAATCAATCGTAATGTTCTCTAATACCCAATCGTACAAACGACGGTTATCTTGGAATTCAAGAGTACAGATAGAGTGAGTGATCCCTTCTAACGCATCAGAAATGCAGTGAGTAAAATCGTACATTGGGTAAATGCACCATTTATCACCGGTTTGATGGTGATGCGCAAAACGTACACGATAAATAACTGGATCACGCATAACCATAAATGGCGATGCCATATCAATTTTTGCGCGTAAGCACACCTTACCTTCTTCAAAGCCACCATCGCGCATTTTTTCAAATAACGCTAAGTTTTCTTCAGGTGAGCGTTCACGGTACGGGCTGTGTTTACCTGGCTCAGTTAGCGTGCCACGATATTCACGGATCTGCTCTGGACTTAGCTCGTCAACATACGCTAAGCCTTTATTAATCAATTCAACTGCATAAGCGTATAACTGATCGAAATAGTTTGATGAATAACAGATATCACCAGCCCACTCGAAGCCTAACCAACTTACGTCATTTTTAATAGACTCAACGTATTCAACGTCTTCTTTTTCAGGGTTAGTATCATCAAAACGCAGATTACACTGCCCCTGGTAGTCCTGAGCAATACCAAAATTTAAACAGATAGATTTCGCGTGACCAATATGCAAGTAGCCGTTTGGTTCTGGCGGAAAACGAGTATGAACACTCGAGTGTTTACCATCAGCTAAATCTTTATCAATGATTTGGCGAATAAAATTCGATGGACGAGCCTCAGCTTCACTCATCTATAGCACCTCTATGGTTTAGTATTGTCAGAATATATAGCCGTCAATCATCCACAATTATAAGCTTAGACACAACTACTACCGTGCGTTTAATCTTAAATAAAACTGACATCGAACAATAAGTAAGTGATTCATTCTTTGAAAAACAAAAAATGCCTCCCAAAGGAGGCATTAAAGTCAATTTTTAGCTCTGTGATAACTAAGGCAGTTTAACATCAGATAGGTCTTCACCAGCACCAATCGCTTTCATTTCGCCAGCGACGATTTCAGCTAGTGGGCCAAGAATCACTTGAAGGTTGTTTTCACCTAGTTTAACCACACCTTTCGCACCAAGCTTTTTAAGTACTGCTTCATCAGCGATAGAACGATCTTTTAGTGTAAGACGTAGGCGAGTAATACAAGCATCAATTGATGTTAGGTTTTCGTGACCACCTAAAGCTTTCAAGTATTGACGTGCAATATCACCTTTAGGAGCATCACCAGAAGGCGCGGCTGCTTCATCATCATCTTCACGACCTGGCGACTTCAAATTGAATGCGCGGATTGCGAAGCTGAAAGTAAAGAAGTATAGAGCACCAAATGCTAGACCAATAAATAGTAGTGTTACTGGTTTAGTTGCAAGACCCCAGTTCAAGACAAAGTCAATCAGACCTGCAGAGAAACCGAAGCCATGTAGTGTTCCGAACATGTTCGCAACCACTAGAGACAGACCAGTAAATACAGCGTGCATTGCGTATAGAGCAGGAGCTAGGAATACGAACATAAACTCTAGAGGTTCTGTAATACCCGTTAGGAATGAACAGAATGCAACAGAGAACAGAGCACCACCAACTTGGCTGCGTTTTTCAGCTGGAGCCGCTAGGTACATTGCAAGAGCAGCACCTGGTAGACCAAACATCATTACAGGGAAGAAACCGTTCATGAATACGCCAGCGCCTTTATCACCACCGAAGTAACGGTGTAGGTCGCCAGATTTCAGAGTTTCAGTCACTTCTTTTACTACTGTAGTAATTTCAGGAGTAACAGAGTTAGCGAATGTGAATGTGTGTTCTTGACCAACAACGAGTGTTTTAGCAATCGCAGGGTCAACACAAAGTTGTGTAATACCAGCAAATGCGCCTTGACCTGCAACTACGATCTCTTGACATGTGCCCATACCGAACCAGAAGTAAGAGTTCAATACATGGTGCAAGCCAACAGGAATCAATGCACGGTTAAGAGTACCATAAACAAATTGACCAACAGCGCCAGACGTTGATACCGCGTGAGCTAGTGCATCAAGACCAGATTGAACGCCAGGCCATACCACACCAGAAACCGCACCAGCAACTAGAGCAAACAAACCTGCCATGATTGGAACAAGACGTTTACCAGAGAAGAATGCTAACCATTCAGGTAGGCGAGTCGCGTGGAAAGCGTTATAAGAGTGACCAGCAATGATACCTGCGAAGATACCACCAAAGAATGACATGTTAACACTTGCATCAATTGTTGTAGCAGTAGCGGTCAACACAAAGTAAGCCACAGCACCCGCAAGACCTGCAGCACCGTTACCATCTTTAGAAAGACCAATAGCAATACCTAAACCGAAAAGTAGAGGTAGCTGGCTAAAGATTGCATTACCAGCAGAAGCCATAAATGCAATATCAAGTAAATCTGGTTGACCTAGTCTTAAAAGAAGCGCCGCAATTGGAAGCGTTGCAATTGGCAGCATTAATGCTTTACCGAGCTTCTGTGCATATCCAAGAATATTCACTGTTAGTTCCCCCTATAGGAATTTAGAATTTGTCAGAGAAACTTTTTTCAGCTCCTCAATTTAGTCCTTTTCAGTTTAGGCTATTAATTTTGCTCCGCAAATTAAAAGCTCTTCATTTGTGATCATAATCACCAGATCTGGTCAAAAATCGAGGTTTTTGCTAGCGAGATCATAAAACTTATTTTACAATTAAAAAAAATGAGCAATTAGCGATATTGTTTAAGGATTAGAGATTCATATTCATAAGAAAAATATGACGTAATATTCAAATCAGTGAATGCAATCTTTATGACAACGTCCAGATAAAAACAAATTAAATTATTATTTTTCATAAACTTAGCAACATAACACTTTCAAAATATCATTTTATGAAAGATAATCCGTTATCTAATTGATGTTCGCAAACTAAGTATCAGATAAAGAGGTATACTTAGTTTTAGCTGCTAGATAACTCACCACACTCCCAAGAAATAAGGATTAGCTAACCATGTATGCGC
The DNA here is from genome assembly GCF_005146325.1 of Vibrio genomosp. F6. NCBI lineage: Bacteria > Pseudomonadati > Pseudomonadota > Gammaproteobacteria > Vibrionales > Vibrionaceae > Vibrio > Vibrio genomosp. F6. The sequence goes on from NZ_SYUT01000011.1 coordinate 219,717, forward strand.
TAAGTAATTGTAAAATATATACGGGTCGTGACATTTTAATCGATAAAGCTTTAATCATTGAAAACGCAATGATTAAAGCAATCTGCCCGATATCAGAGTTACCTACAACCATTAAAAATGTAGACCTCAACGGCGCAAACCTTAGCCCTGGTTTCATTGATCTTCAGCTTAATGGCTGTGGTGGTGTCATGTTGAATGACGAAATTAGTGCAGACACGATGCAGATTATGCATAAAGCAAATCTAAAATCAGGCTGTACCAGCTTTTTACCCACGCTAATTACCTCGTCAGACGAAGACATGAAAGCGGTTATTAACGCCGCTCGCGAATACCATAATACCTATCAAAATCAATCTCTTGGGTTGCACCTAGAGGGTCCTTATCTAAATGTAATGAAAAAAGGCATCCATAGTGTAGAACACATTCGTCAATCTGATAGTGAAATGATTGATCTGATCTGTGCAAACAACGATTTGATTGCCAAAGTTACGCTTGCGCCTGAGTTGAATGATCCTGAACATATTGAGCGTTTGCACAATGCAGGAATTGTCGTGTCGATCGGCCATACCAATGCAACTTATACTGAAGCAAGAAAAGGCTTTGAAGCAGGTATCACATTCGCCACTCATTTATTTAATGCCATGACTCCAATGGTTGGACGCGAACCTGGCGTTGTTGGCGCAATCTATGATACTCCAGATGTGTACGCGGGCGTTATCGCTGATGGCTTCCACGTTGACTATGCCAATATTCGTATCGCGCATAAAATTAAGGGTGAAAAGCTTGTATTAGTGACCGATGCCACAGCTCCAGCAGGCGCTAACATGGATTACTTTATTTTTGTCGGTAAGAAAGTATATTACCGTGATGGTAAGTGTGTTGATGAAAACGGCACACTAGGCGGCTCAGCATTGACTATGATCGAAGCTGTACAAAATACAGTTGAGCACGCTGGTATCGCATTGGACGAAGCTCTAAGAATGGCGACGCTTTACCCTGCCCAAGCAATTGGTGTAGATAATAAGCTAGGCCGAATCAAAAAAGGTATGGTTGCTAACCTTGCTATTTTTGATAATGACTTCAAAGTTCAAGCGACTGTAGTTAACGGACAATACGAGCAAAATTAAACATGAATGGCGGACAAATAGGTAACGTAGATTTAGTTAAACAACTAAACAGTGCAGCGGTATATCGTTTGATTGACCAACAAGGGCCAATCTCTCGAATCCAAGTCGCAGATGTAAGTCAACTTGCACCTGCTAGTGTTACAAAAATTACCCGCCAACTTCTTGAGCGTGGCTTAATTAAAGAAGTCGCGCAGCAAGCTTCTACTGGTGGCCGAAGAGCGATATCTCTGACAACAGAAGTAGAACCTTTTCATTCAATTGCAGTGCGTTTGGGTCGTGACTACATTCAATTCAGTTTGTACAACCTTGGTGGTGTCGAACTTGCTTTCGATCAACAAGAGTTAGTATATCGAGATCAGTCTGAATTAATGAAAGGTCTTTTGGTTCACCTTGATGCTTTCATCAAACAACATCAATCAAGTATCGATCAACTTATTGCAATAGGCGTAACACTTCCTGGCCTTGTAAACCCGACAACGGGCGTTGTGGAATACATGCCAAATACGGATATCGATAATTTAGCACTTGGAAAAATGCTCACCGAAGCGTTTAAAGTTGAGTGTTTTGTTGGTAATGACGTTCGTGGTATGGCATTAGCAGAACACTACTTTGGCGCAAGCCAAGATAGCCAAGACTCCATTCTTGTCAGTGTCCACCGCGGAACCGGTGCTGGTATCATCGTTAACGGCCAAGTCTTTTTAGGTTTTAATCGTAACGTTGGTGAAATTGGTCATATACAGATCGATCCCCTTGGTGAGCAGTGTCAGTGCGGTAACTTTGGCTGCTTAGAGACCGTAGCGGCTAACCCTGCCATTATTGATCGAGTCAAAAAATTAATTGCTCAAGGGTATGAATCATCATTAGCTTCTCTTTCTGTTATCACTATTGATGATGTATGCAGCCATGCTATTGCGGGTGATGAACTTGCAAAACAGAGCTTGGTTCGAGTTGGAAATCAACTTGGCAAAGCAATTGCGATGACAATCAACTTGTTCAATCCACAAAAAGTGATTATTGCGGGTGATATTACTAAAGCTCAAGACATCTTATTCCCTGCGATACGACGAAATGTAGAGAACCAATCTCTAACAACATTCCACAGTGGATTACCTATCGTCGCGTCTGAAATCGATAAACAACCCACTAAAGGAGCATTTGCTATGATCAAACGAGCAATGCTAAATGGGGTTCTGTTACAAAAATTACTCGAAGATTAAGTGAATATCCTTTAGTAATGCCTCGGGCCGTGTTTGAAT
>NZ_SYUT01000011.1:222844-242606 GCF_005146325.1 Vibrio genomosp. F6
AATAAACACGGCCCGTTTTTTAGCTAGGAATAAAAATTATAAAACTATGGAACTAATTTTAATCACAACGGCATTTATCGCCGGATTTTTTGCTCTCAAATGCAACCTCCCCCCTTTAGTTGGTTTTCTGCTTGCCGGGTTTGGTCTGCATGCTTTTGGAATTCAAACCAGTGATACCATAATCACTCTTGCTGATTTAGGTGTGACATTACTGCTTTTCACCATTGGCCTTAAACTTGACGTAAAAACACTCTTATCCAAAGAAATATGGGCAGGGGCCAGTGTACATAACCTTCTCTCTACTGCCATTTTCAGTGCGTTATTATTCGGTTTCAAAATACTTGGCATTTCATCTTTAGCCGCTATGTCGCTTGAGCAAATCGTACTGCTTGGTTTCGCACTCTCTTTTTCTAGTACTGTTTTTGCAGTTAAGTCTCTGCAAGAAAAAGGGGAAATGAATGCCACCTACGGCACGATTGCCATTGGTATTTTGGTTATGCAAGATATCTTCGCGGTGGTCTTTCTAACCGCATCAACAGGAAAGCTACCTGAATGGTACGCTATCGCGCTTTTCCTCTTACCTTTTCTTCGCCCTATTTTCTTTAAAATTATTGACTGGGTCGGACACGGTGAAATGCTCGTTTTATGCGGTGTCTTTTTTGCATTAGTGGTTGGTGCGGGGTTATTTCAAGTTGTAGGTATGAAGCCCGATCTTGGTGCTCTGATTTTAGGCATGCTGTTAGCTGGGCATAAAAAAGCATCAGAGCTGTCTAAGTCACTATTTAATCTCAAAGAATTATTTCTTGTCTGCTTTTTCTTAAATATTGGCCTCTCAGTAAAACCCACCATTGAAGGTGGGATGATGGCTCTACTCTTTATACTTCTACTGCCAATTAAAGGGGTCTTATATTTTTGGGTGCTCAACCATTTTAAATTTCGAGTTCGTACGTCACTTCTCGCGTCTTTGTCTCTATTCAACTACAGTGAATTTGGCCTTATCGTCAGTGGATTAGCATTTAAAATGGGCTGGATGTCTGGAGAAATACTGGTTGCTATCGCGATTGCCGTCTCTATCTCTTTCATACTAGCAGCACCACTCAACCGTAAGGGCCATCGACTGTATCAGCGTTCAGGTAAGTGGCTAAAAGAACATGCGGCAGAGAAACTCAACAACCGAGATCAATTGATCAACCCTGGCCATGCTCAAATCTTGATTTTGGGAATGGGTCGAATTGGTACTGGTGCTTACGATGAGTTACGTACTCGATATGGAAAAATAAGTCTTGGGGTCGAAGTACGAGAAGATGCAGCACACCAACATCGAACTCAGGGACGAAATGTCATTTCAGGAGATGCAACCGATCCCGATTTTTGGGAACGCATACTCGACACCGCAAATGTCAAACTCGTACTACTTGCAATGCCTCATCATCAAGGGAACCAAATTGCCCTAGAGCAGCTACAGTTACGCAACTATCAAGGTCAAATTGCCGCCATTGCTGAATACACTGACCAACTTGACAGTTTAGTCGAGAATGGTGTTGATGCCGCATTTAACATATACAGTGAAGCTGGTTCAGGTTTTGCTCGTCATGTATGTAAGCAGTTAAAACCAAATTTTAACAAGCCTTAACCCTTACCCAATAGGCTCTAAAGTTCTACCTTTAGAGCCTTATCGCTCAAAAAATACACCACAACTAGATAAAATCAACCAAAATACGCTTTTAGTTAAATTATTTCTAACCATTGAAGCTATTTGATATTTAATTAAAGCAATACGGTTGCTTTTTTTAATCAAAATGGCAAATTAAAGTCAATCGCACCGAATTATATTAAAAGGAAGTTGTATGTGTTCAGTATTTGGCATTCTAGACATTAAAAGTGATGTTGCATCACTTCGCCCTATTGCTTTAGAGATGTCGAAAAAGCTTCGTCATCGCGGACCTGATTGGTCTGGTATCTATGCATCAGACAATGCAATTCTAGCTCACGAACGTTTGGCTATTGTTGGCTTAAACAGTGGCGCTCAACCGCTTTATAGTCAGGATAAAAAACACATCCTGGCGGTCAATGGCGAAATATACAACCATCAAGAAATTCGAGCTCGCTATGAAGGTAAATATGAATTTCAGACCGACTCTGACTGTGAAGTGATCTTAGCGCTATACGAAGATATGGGTGCCGATCTTCTTGAAGAGCTAAACGGTATTTTCGCTTTTGTTTTATACGATGAAGAGAAAGATCAGTATCTTATCGGTCGTGACCATATCGGTATTATCCCGCTTTATCAGGGTTATGATGAGCACGGCAACTACTACGTTGCTTCAGAAATGAAAGCTCTCGTACCCGTATGTAAAACAGTAAGTGAATTCCCTCCGGGTTGCTTCTACGGCTCTAACGATGCTGAACCTCAACGTTACTACACTCGTGACTGGAATGAATATGCTGCGGTACAAGGCAACTCAACCAGTATGGAAGAGTTAACTCAAGCTCTTGAAGATGCCGTTAAACGCCAACTAATGACTGACGTTCCTTATGGTGTTCTTCTTTCTGGCGGATTAGACTCATCAATTACCTCTGCGGTAGCAAAACGCTATGCTGCTTTACGTATTGAAGATGATGAACAGTCAGAAGCATGGTGGCCTCAGCTACACTCTTTTGCTGTCGGCTTAGAAGGCGCTCCAGATCTTAAAGCAGCACGTGAAGTGGCAGACCAAATCGGTACCGTTCACCACGAAATGACATACACAATCCAAGAAGGGTTAGATGCCATTCGTGATGTGATCTATCACATTGAGACCTACGATGTGACAACAATTCGTGCATCAACACCTATGTACCTCCTAGCTCGTAAGATTAAAGCTATGGGTATAAAGATGGTGCTGTCTGGCGAAGGGGCCGATGAAATCTTTGGTGGTTACTTGTACTTCCATAAAGCACCGAACGCTCAAGAATTCCATGAAGAAACCGTACGTAAATTGCTTGCTCTTAATATGTTTGACTGTGCTCGTGCAAATAAATCATTAGCAGCATGGGGTGTAGAGGGACGTGTACCTTTCTTAGACAAAGAGTTTATTGATGTTGCTATGCGTTTAAACCCTGAAGATAAGATGTGCGGCAACGGAAAAATGGAGAAGCACATTTTACGTAAGTGTTTTGAAGATTACTTGCCACATAACATCGCATGGCGCCAAAAAGAGCAGTTCTCTGATGGTGTGGGCTATGAGTGGATTGATACGTTGAAAGCAACCGCCGATGCTAAAGTAACAGATAAGCAGATGGAAACGGCTGCATTCCGCTTTCCATACAACACTCCAACAACTAAAGAGGGTTATGCTTATCGTGAAATTTTTGAAGAGCTATTCCCACTAGAATCTGCTGCGGAATGTGTCCCTGGCGGCCCTTCAGTTGCTTGTTCTTCTGCAAAAGCAATTGAATGGGATGAGTCATTCAAAAACTGTGTTGACCCATCAGGTCGAGCTGTACAAGCCGTTCACAACGATGCTTATGAAGCGTAGTACAGCTTGAGGTGAATTAATTCATCAATCACTGGATCGAAAAAAGGCACTTTTTAGTGCCTTTTTTAATGGGAGAACCCCTGTGATATTGCATATAATTCTAACCACTAGCGGTAGCGTTCAATCATTAAAGATCAAAATCCAGATCTTTATTATCAATGCTCACAGGTATGACTTTACTGATCATTTTGACCAGCATAATGGAACGAGCTTCGCCGTCTGATTCTTGGAAAATCGCTTTAATTCCAGAGAATTGTCCGCTTTTCACTGCTATTTCTTGGCCCTTCTCTGGAAGGCTTTCATCAGAAATATCACTGGTATTTTTTTCTATTTGTTTCAATTCAAATATTAAGTCGCCTTGAATCTCTTTTGGAACGGCTCCGAACCGAATAAAATCAACCACACCGCGGGTTGACCTGACAGTGGTAAATGTTGGTCCTACTTCAAAGTCAAAACGTATAAAGACATACGATGGAAAAAGAGGTTCTTTTACAGTTTGTCGCTTACCTCTCAACATTTTTTCTACTGTGACTTCAGGGTAAAAACACTCCACCCCCTGATTCTCTAAATGTTGCTTTGCTCGGCTTTGATCACCGCGCTTACAATAGAGTAAATACCAACGTTTCATAATTTTTCTAGCCATATTTTTTTCCACATCCTAGCATAAGTTTACGTCATACCAATATGCTCGGAGTTAGGACAACCAAATTATCGTCATAAATTGCTATTTTTTCGAGCGCCTTTGCTGTTATTTTCCTCAAGACAAAAATGAGAAATAAGTTTTCACCTCATTAATCAACCACCGCTTCCTCTACTTAGTTTATTATTTTCAAACAGTTAGCCCTAACTATTCATATCACCTATACATTTCAACTATTGCAGTTATTAATTCCAATATGTATACCTAACCACACATTAAATTCTTTAATAACTAAAATAAGTAAAACTTATGCCAAACCAACACAACATTTTCGGTCACCCTAGAGGTTTGTTCCTTCTTTTTGGTACAGAACTATGGGAACGATTCTCTTACTACGCAATGCGTGCCATCTTAGTTCTTTTTCTTACTGATACCACGATTAATGGTGGTATGGGGTGGTCAACTAAAGACGCTTTAGATTTATATGGCATCTATACCGGTCTGGTTTACATCACACCACTCATCGGTGGCTACATTGCAGATAACTACTTAGGTCAGCGTAAATCTGTACTGCTAGGTGGTTTATTGATGGCCATTGGTCAGTTCACTCTAGCTTTACCAACTCACGCTATCGGTTTAGGTATTGAACAAGCATTCTATTTAGGTCTCGCACTCCTGATTGCTGGTAACGGTATGTTCAAACCTAACATTTCAACGATGGTGGGTGACCTATACAACGAAGGTGATCACCGCCGTGATGGTGCATTCACCATTTTCTATATGGGTATCAATATCGGTGCATTACTTGCGGGTATTGTTTCTGGTTCTGTAACGGGCTCATATGGTTGGAAAGCGGGTTTCCTTGTTGCTGGTATTGGTATGGTCATTAGTTTAATCATGCAAATGACACTGGCTAAATCATGGCTAGGCGATATTGGTACCGTTCCAGCAGCAGTACGTGACCGAGATATGAAGAACTCTCAAAACAAAGCGCCATTAACGCCACAAGAGATCGACCGCTTGAAAGTTGTTTTGGTTATGGGTCTATTTGTTATTGTATTCTGGGCAGGCTTCGAACAAGCCGGTGGCCTGATGAATATCTACACTCAACAATATACTGATCGTATGATTGGTGGTTTTGAAGTCCCTACCGCTTGGTTCCAATCTCTTAACCCATTCTTCATTATCGGTCTAGCGCCTGTTCTTGCCGCTTTTTGGGTAAAACTTGGTAAGCGTGAACCAAACTCACCAGTTAAATTTGCCTTAGCTCTGTTCTTCCTTGCTTTAGGTTTCTTATGCATGGTTGGTGCGGTAATGGAACAAGGCGGTGACACAACAGTTAAGACATCAATGCTTTGGCTTGTGGGTGCGTTCTTCTTCCATACGTTAGGTGAATTATGCTTATCACCAATTGGACTGTCGCTTGTGACTAAACTTGCTCCGCTACGTCTAGCATCACTGATGATGGGTGCATGGTTTGGCTTCAACGCAATCGCAAACTATGTTGCGGGTCTAATCGGTTCACACGTAGGCGAATTTGGCCCTATGGCTATCTTTGGCGGCATTGCGGTTACTGCAACTATTTGTGGTGTCGTATTATTGATGTGTGCAAATACGTTAGTTCATTGGATGCATGGCGCGGAAGTATCAGCGTCAAGTGCTGAAATTATTGAAGAGCAACAAGCTCAATTAGTTTAGTTCATTCAGTAACACATATACAAAGGGCTGCATTAATTGCAGCCCTTTTTCTTTAAAATCAATACGTAAATCCATCAACCAAGCAAATTCATTAAAGCGACTGCCGATAAAACGCTGTTCATTTAAGTATAATAAATATACTAATTGGCAACCAGATCTGCCATCATTTCGATATGGTCATCTGCATCATTCAAACATTCAATGTAGTTGAACTCTGAACCACCAGCCTCAACAAATATCTCTTTGCACTGTTCTGATATCTCTTCCAATGTTTCAAGACAATCAACAGAAAACGCTGGGGCCATGATATCTAGCTTCTTAATCCCTTTAGCAGGCAACATCTCTAATGTTTTATCCGTATAGGGCGTCAACCACTCCTCTCGACCGAATCGAGATTGATAAGTCATACCAATCTTGTCTTCTGATAATTCGAGCTCTTGTGCTAGCAATCGAGTTGTCTCTTCACAATGCTGAGGATATATATCCCCCTGATCCGCTAATCGTTTTGGGATCCCGTGATATGAGCACAGAAGGTAGTCTCCTCGCCCACTTTTCTTCCACTGCTGCCTAACTTGCTGGGCCAGCGCTTTAATGTATAACGGGTGCTGATAGTAATCTCGAATCAAGCGATAACTTGGTATGACAGGCATCTGCTTAAATGCTTTCGTCAGCCCATCCGAAACCGCTGCGGTCGTTGTGCCTGAATACTGTGGGTATAAAGGAAGAACAATAATATCCTCTACACCTTGAGCCATTAATGCTTCAATGCCATTTTTCAAGCTTGGCGATCCATAAGTCATTCCAAGCTCAACCGGTAAATTCGTTTGAACTCGTAACTTTTCGACTTGCCTTTTGGAGTACACCATCAACGGCGAGCCTTCATCCATCCATACGCTTTCGTACAACTTCGCAACTTTAGGCGCTCGAATAGGTAAAATGACACCATGCAATATTGGGCACCATAACCAACGCGACAAACTGACAACACGGTGATCATGTAAGAATTCACTTAAGAAACGTTTTATTGCCGATGCTGTTGGCTCATCAGGTGTACCTAAGTTAACCAGAAGAACACCTTGTTTTTTATTATCCATAAATATCTTAATTAACTTATACCTTTCTACAGCGTTTATGATGCAGATAAGTATGATGATTCATTCAGAGTGTTTTCGCGTAAATCGCATGAAACGGCTCAACAAAAAAAGGCAACCAATAATGGTCGCCTTTAATATAACAAAATCTAAAACTGACGTTTAGCCAATTATGCTAGTGCTTTCTCAATATCTGCACTAACTTCAGCAACTTGCTTAGTACCGTCAAATTTAAGGTACTTAGTATTGCCTGCTTCAGCTTCTTTGCTGTAGTAAGAGATTAATGGTGCTGTTTGCTCATGGTAGATACCTAGGCGAGCAAGAACGGTTTCAGCTTTGTCGTCATCACGAACAACAAGATCTTCACCTGTCTCATCATCTTTACCTTCCACTTTTGGCGGATTGTAAACAACGTGGTAAGTACGACCAGAAGCTAGGTGAGCACGACGACCCGCCATGCGCTCAACAATCACGCTGTCAGCAACGTCGAATTCAACAACGTAATCAACGGCGATGCCCATCTCTTTTAGACCATCAGCTTGAGGGATAGTACGAGGGAAACCATCAAGTAGGAAACCTTTCTCACAATCAGCCTGAGCAATACGCTCTTTGATAAGACCAAGAATAAGATCATCAGAAACCAATTGACCAGCATCAATCACTGATTTTGCTTTCTTACCTAGCTCTGTACCCGCTTTGATCGCAGCACGTAGCATGTCACCAGTAGAAATTTGTGGGATACCATATTTTTCCATGATGAATTGAGCTTGTGTACCTTTACCAGCACCTGGAGCACCTAGAAGGATGATGCGCATGTTTAATCCTCTTTAAAAATTATGATTTATACCGAAGCTCACAATAAGTCGGGTGATGAAAGAATACGACTCTCCACGACACAGCACAAAGCAGCCACAATCGTTGAGCCATACATTCACCAATACTTAAATAACCAACGATAAGTTTCGGTATAACGTTTATTAAAAGTGAGCGCGCAAAATACACGCCTTGAACCAGAGATTCAAGCTCAGCATTCTAACACAAAAATTATCCATAAGTTGTGCCTAAGACTAAAGAATACGAGCTGGCGTTAATTCGCAACTGATAAAGTCACGTTAGCGTCATTTTGCCGATTTTAGTGACTTTTAATTTAAAAAAGCCCGCCGAAGCGAGCTTTTTAATTTTTTACTACTTAAACTTTAGTCAAAAGCTGGTTGATAGCACCTAAGAACTGAGAAGAGTCCTCAATAGAGCCACGTTCAGCAAGCATAGCCTGACCAAGCAGAACTTCTACCCAACGACCGAACTCTTGTTCATCCGCTTCATCAGCCATACGTTTCACAAGCTCATGCTCTGGGTTAATCTCAAAAATGTACTTAACTTCTGGAGCCGCTTGACCTGCTGCTTCCAGTAGTTTCGCCATTTGAGTCCCCATATCATAGTCATCAGTAACGACTACGGCTGGTGTTGTTGCTAGCTTAAAGGTAGTGCGAACTTCCTTAACACGAGAGCCTAGGTAGCTTTGTGTGCGCTCAACAACAGACTTAAATTCTTCCTGTGTCTCTTTTTGCTTCTCTTTTTCAGCTTCATCTTCAAACTGACCAAGATCCAGCCCCGCTTTAGTGATCGATTGGAACTGTTTACCATCAAACTCGGTTAGGTAATTCATTAGCCATTCGTCGATTCGATCAAACATCAATACAACTTCGATGCCTTTCGCTTTGAACTGCTCTAAGTGTGGGCTGTTTTTAGCCGCTGCGTAACTATCTGCTGTCAGGAAATAGATCTTATCTTGTCCCTCTTTCATACGCTCTACATACGATTGCAGGCCAACCGTCTGTTCTGAAGAATCGACATGAGTTGAAGCGAAGCGCAACAGAGCGGCAACCTTTTCTTTATTTGCCATATCTTCAGCAGGGCCTTCTTTTAGCACCATGCCAAACTCTTTCCAGAAAGAAAGGTACTTTTCATCGTCTTTCTTTGCCATACGCTCAAGCAGAGTAAGCACTCGCTTAGTACATGCACTGCGTAGTGACTGAGTTACTTTATTGTCTTGCAGAATTTCACGCGAAACATTAAGCGGTAGATCGTTTGAATCAATTAAGCCTCGGACGAAACGTAGGTAAGAAGGCATGAACTGCGCCGCATCATCCATAATGAATACGCGTTGAACATAAAGTTTTAGGCCACTCTTATGTTCACGGTTCATCATATCAAACGGAGCTTTTGCAGGAATATAGAGCAAGCTCGTATAATCGTTTTTACCTTCAACTCGGTTATGGCTCCAAGTTAATGGATCAGCAAAGTCATGCGATACATGCTTATAAAACTCTTGATACTCTTCTTCTGAAATATCTGATTTATTACGAGTCCACAGAGCTTGTGCTTTGTTGATCTGTTCCCACTCGGTCTCATCCGTCTCTTTTCCTTCTTCATCTTTTACTTTCGTTAAGATAGAAACCGGAATACCTATATGATCCGAATATTTACCAATCACTTCACGTAAGCGCCATTCAGACAAGAACTCCCTACCTTCGTCACGCATATGTAAAATGATATCCGTACCACGAGACTCTTTTGTGGTGGTTTCAATGGTGTAATCACCTTCACCTTCTGAGTGCCACTGTACCGCTTCATCGGCTGCTAAACCGGCAGCTCGGGTACGAACCGTTACCGCATCAGCTACGATGAATGCCGAATAGAAACCAACACCAAACTGACCGATTAATTGTGAGTCTTTACTTTGATCATCCGATAATTTTGAAAAGAAGTCCGCTGTACCTGATTTAGCGATCGTGCCCAGATGCTCAATAACATCATCACGGCTCATACCGATGCCGTTATCAGAAATAGTTAAGGTATTGGTTTCACTACTAAATGACAGTTTAACACCAAGATCAGCTTCACCTTGATACAAGCTCGAATCAGAGAGCGCTTGAAAACGTAATTTATCTGAGGCATCTGAAGCATTTGAAATCAATTCACGTAGGAATATTTCTTTATTTGAATACAGTGAATGAATCATTAGGTGAAGTAACTGCTTTACTTCTGACTGAAAACCACGGGTTTCTTTATTGTTCGTTACTGTTTCGCTCATCTTCGCTCCATAGCATCTATACTGTGAGATCGCGGCTTACTGTAAATGCGATTTCGTCTATCTTGTTATTTAACATGAGGATGACAAATGTAAATTCAAGGTCAAAAATCATAAAAACAGTGTTTTTTTATTTTATTTTAACTATGATTATTTCGAAAAAATATCAAAGAACATAAATTCAGCCTGCAAGATTGACAATTAATCGATGATTGGCCGAATAAAATCCCCTGAAAGTCATCTAATAAAGAAGAATTCAATGAGTAATATCGGTACTAAGTTCATACTTGCGAAGCGCTTTGTTTTTGATCCAAATAGTAATTCTCTTATGGATCAAGCAGAGGAATGCGAAACGGTTAGACTAGGTAGCAATGAGAGTCGTATCCTATTATTGCTATGCGAGAAACCCAATGAAGTCATCACTCGTAATCAACTCCATGAGTTTGTTTGGCGAGATCAAGGATTTGAAGTTGATGATTCAAGCCTAACTCAGGCGATATCAACACTACGCAAGATGCTTAAAGATTCTACAAAATCCCCTGCCTTCGTTAAGACAGTGCCTAAGCGAGGCTATCAACTCATTGCCGACGTAGAACGTTCCGCTCCATTGGCGTCAAGTGATACCGTTTTACCCATACAAAATGAAACGGCTGTTGAAGAAAAAAACACAAATGTAGAATCCGAATCACCAGCACCTGTCGTTGAAGTGGAAGTACAACAATCAAACCTTGGCGCAGTAACACAAGAAACCGCCTCATTTGATTCAAAGTTACTCAGCTGGCTACCAAAGATTCTCGTGAGCATTGCCGTTCTACTTCCTTTATTGGTGTTGCTATTCACAAACCCAGCAGAGTCGCAATTCCGCCAACTTGCGGTGGTGGATAATATCCCGATTAAAACACCATTGAACCATCCTGATATTTCTAAATGGGTGCCATCAATAAAAACATGTATTGAAAGCTACAATGAACGTCACCGTGATGAACTGATGCCTAGCGAAGTCATTGCAACGGGTGGAGAAAACAATCGGTTAGTGTTGAATTACATCCATCCTGTGGAGTTTTCTGGTGAAAATGTCACCTTACGAATTTTCACTGAACTCTCCAATCTAAATAAAGTCTGTAAGTAAGGTAAGATGATGAAATTAAAATTGGCTTATCTCGCGTTAGCCCTCTCCTCTGTATTAAGTGCATGGATGTATTGGGGAAGCGACATCAAAGTTGAACAAGTGCTTACGTCTAAAGAGTGGCAATCTAGAATGGTCTCACTGATCACCAGTAATGATAAAGAGAGTGCGATTGGGCCGCTAAGTAAAGTTGAGGTGATATCAAACGTAAAGTATTTACCAAATGGTTCATACATCCGCGTCTCTCGAATGGAGCTGTTCGGTAATGAGAAAGAGAGCCAAAACACCATCAACATTTCAGAAACTGGCGAATGGGATATTAGTGATAACTATTTATTAATCTCTCCAACTGAGTTTAAAGATGTCTCTTCTGCTCAAAGTAAAGAGTTCACTCCCGAGCAATTAACACTAATTACTCAGGTATTTAAGTTAGATTCTCAGCAAAGCCGCCGGATTGATATCGTAAACCAAAAGACACTGCTCTTAACCAGCTTAAACCATGGTTCCACGGTGTTATTTACAAACTAATACAAAAAAGGGAAGCATTATCGCTTCCCTTTTTATTAGATGGTCACTTCTTTAATTACCGATTGGTCAAAGCCAATAACTTGCAATCTATTATTACGGAGTAGTCCAAAGCTTGCAGAGTAACCATTACGTGGAATAGTCACAGAGCCTGGGTTGAAGATCACCACACCATTTTGCTCTTCTGCTACCGGAATATGGGTATGACCATGAGCCAAAATATCACCGTCACGTAAAGCTGGTCGCTTATCAGAATTATAAGTGTGACCGTGTGTCAAAAATAGACGTTGACCACTTTCTAGCAATACCCACGAGTAATCCATCATCATTGGAAATGACAACAACATCTGATCCACTTCACTATCACAGTTGCCTCTAACAGCAATGATCTGGTCCGCATACTGATTAAGAAGCTGTGCAACCTCAGGGGGATTATACCCTTCAGGAATCGCGTTTCTCGGGCCGTGATTTAAAATGTCACCTAACAAAATTAGATGCTTAGCTCCTGATTTCACATATTGTGAAATCATCTGTTCAGTTGCAGGCAGTGAGCCGTGTAAATCTGAAGCGAAAAAAAGATTCAAGACAAGCGTCTCCTTATTTTAAGTTGACGCTATTGTACGCATTCCTCTTTTAGTCGTCATCTTTCGCCATGCCATTTATCACGATATTGTTGTAGCTCACCATTCCAATAATCTTTCCATCTTCGATGACTGGCGCACGGCTGATGCCAAAACGTTCAAATAACCGAGCGCAATATTTAACGTTCATACTAGGATCAACGGCTAACGCTGGTTTTGTCATGATTTCATAAATATTAGTACGTTTAGATGAACGATTTTGCGCGAGCACTTTCTTCGCAATATCATTCATTAAAACAATACCGTACTCATCGTCATCATGACGCTTATTCACGATAAGCGCTTTAACCTTATGCTGCTTAGCCAGTTTGATACCTTCATGTACTGTCGTTAGTCCATCAACAATGACATAGGTATTGGCCATTACGTCTCTAATGCGTATTTTTTCATGGCTGATCATATTTCTTCCTCAACAACTTTTGTTAATGTCTCAACTTGATGGGCAACCCCGACCGCATCTTCGATATCAATCTGTATCGCTATTCCCTGCCCTGACTCTTGGTCGAACTCCCCGACCTCACTGATTCTTTCCAAGATATGACGCGAAAGGTGTTCCTCAACAACAAATAGCAACACGTCTTTTTGCACTTCAAGAGTTAAACCAAAGAATGTGCGTTTTTTATTCACACCTTGGCCCCTAGCGTTGTTGATCACCGTCGCTCCCGTTGCACCGGCATCTCGAGCAGCATCAAGAACCACATCGGTCTTGCTATCCTCTACAAAAGCCAAAATGAGTTTAAAGCGCATTTTCTTTCTCCTCTGACGAGCCTTTTTGGTTTAACCATTGGGTAATTTGGGCATACGCCATAACTGAAATAATAGGAAATAAACTGGCAAAGGCGATCAGACCAAAGCCATCAATCATCGGGTTTCGTCCCGGAACGGTAGAAGCTAGCCCTAGTCCTAAAGCCGTAACTAAGGGTACGGTTACCGTTGACGTTGTCACTCCTCCAGAATCATATGCCAAAGGCACTATTAATTTAGGAGCATAAAAGGTTTGAATCACCACCACGATATAACCTGCGATGATGTAATAGTGAATCGGGTCTCCGACTACAATTCGATAACTGCCCAAAGATATTCCAATCGCAACCCCTAGAGCTACCGCAATTCTTAACCCATTCACGCTGATACTTCCCCCTGACACTTGATTGGCTTTTATCGCAACGGCAATAAGCGATGGTTCTGCGATTGTGGTGCTAAAACCAATAAAGAAGGCAAAAAGGTAAACCCAATAGTAATCAATCCAAGCGAGTGACTGACCTACACTCACTTTAAATTCATATAAAAACTCTGGAGCAGTTAACTGCTGAGCCATGGTTTCGCCAAGTGGAAACAGCGCAAGTTCTAGCCCCATTAAAAAAAGAGAAAGACCTAAAATGACATAGAAAAAACCCAATATTACTTTAGGTAAATTACTTATGGGTTTACGTAACACCGCGACTTGGAAACCAAATATAATGGTCACAATCGGGACAACATCTAAAACAGTCCCAGTGAAAGTGTCAATAAAATCGGAAAATGAAATCATGCCACCACCATTCCATAGACCATAACGAACATCATAGGCAACAAGGAGGCAAAGGCGATCAAACCAAAGCCGTCAATCATTGGGTTGCGTCCTTTGATCGAAGACGCTAACCCTACCCCTAAAGCCGTCACCAATGGCACAGTTATAGTAGACGTGGTCACCCCTCCTGAATCGTAAGCGATCCCGATAATATTTTCAGGCGCAAATCCAGTAAGGATCACCACACCGATATAGCCAGCAATGATCATATAATGAATTGGCCACCCTTTTAAAATTCTCAATACCCCAAGAACAATGGCTATCCCAACAGAAAATGCGACCGTCAAACGCAGTCCATCCGCATAATCACTCATGGCCGCTTCAGTATGAATGATCATACCGCCTTCAGCTGCCACCTCTGCCGCTTCATCTGCGACTGCCGTTAACGCAGGTTCTGCTATCGTGGTGCCAAACCCTAAGCAAAAGGCAAAACAAATGAGCCAGAATACGCTCCCTTTGCGGGCAAAGGCTTGCGCCATCGATTCCCCGATTGGAAATAACCCCATCTCCAATCCAAAAATAAAAAAGGTTAAACCAAGGACCACCAACAACAATCCAACAAGGATAGAAATTAAATTAGGGAGTGGCTCTTGTAAAACAACCAACTGAAAAAAAGCGATAACAAGCACGATAGGGAGTAAATCTCTAAAGCTCCCCAGCATGGCTTTAAATAGCGAAAGTATTGCTGCCATAGATCTCCTAATTCATCGTTGTGAATCGGCTATTTCAGAAAATAACCACGGTTTATCGATACGATATTGCCTCAAGTCACTCATTAACCTATGAAACTGTCATACCTATGAAACCATCATGGCAAATAGTCGTCTATATAGGTGTGACAAAGGTTAGGCACTTAATACATTTAGCTACTCAATTGTTAAAAATGTGAACCGTTCGCACAAGCAGCTGAATATAATTGAGTTTTTCCACTGTTTATTTCACACCAGCTCACTTCAACCTGAGCTTATTACGGCTTAACTGTCTATAATTGGTACAAAGCGGAGGGAATATGAAGATACTATTGACAGGTGGGACGGGTTTTATCGGAAAGGAACTCATTAAATGCTTTAGAACGGAGCAAATTGTATTACTGACGAGAAACCCGCAAAACGCACAGCAAAATTTACAACACGCGAATACTGGAAATATCACTTACATCAACACATTAGATAACTTTAGCGATCTTAATGATGTTGATGTTGTCATTAATCTGGCAGGTGAAGCGATTGCAGAAAAACGATGGAACGCCAAGCAAAAAGAAACCATCTGCAATAGCCGTTGGAAACTCACTGAAAAAATCGTCGAACTCATTCATGCGAGCACTGAACCTCCTAGCGTTTTTATTAGCGGTTCTGCCGTAGGGTATTATGGTGATCAACAAGATCACCCTTTCGATGAAAGTCTTCATGTCCATCAAGTTGGTTTTCCGCATCAAGTCTGCTCCCACTGGGAACAAATCGCGAAGCGTTCTCAATCTGAGCTCACACGAGTATGCCTCCTTCGAACTGGGATTGTGCTAGGTAAAGATGGGGGAGCCTTGGACAAAATGCTACTGCCTTACAAGCTAGGGCTCGGTGGGCCAATAGGCAAAGGCAAACAATATATGCCTTGGATTCATATGTTAGACATGGTGAGAGCCATTGTTTATTTAGTAGAAACGCCACATGCTAGTGGTGAATTCAATGTTTGTGCGCCTCATCCCGTTACCAATAAAACTTTCAGCCGCTCTTTAGCTAAAGCACTAAAAAGACCTCATTTACTTTTCACTCCTAAATGGATATTGAAATTAATGATGGGAGAATCCTCATGCTTGCTTTTTGATAGTATTCGAGCCAAGCCTAAAAAATTAACCGAGCTGGGGTTCATTTTTGCTTACTCTAGAATAGAGCCTGCTCTTAAAAATTTACTGCAAAACCAAAATTAAATTCATACAAGACCATTAATGAGAGTCACAATGTCAAAGGCTATATTGATTACAGGATGTTCAACGGGGATTGGTTACACTTGTGCTCATGCGCTACATCAACAAGGTTATCAAGTCATCGCATCATGCCGAAACCAGGATGATGTTGTAAAACTTCAGCAGGAAGGTCTCACTTGTATCCAGTTAGACTTAAGTTGCACTGATAGCATCCGTTCTGGCGCGACAGAAGCGCTACGCTTGTGTGATGGAAATCTTTATGCACTGTTTAATAATGGTGCTTATGGACAGCCAGGAGCGTTAGAAGATCTACCAACCGATGGATTAAGAACGCAGTTTGAAACCAATTTTTTTGGCTGGCATGAACTCGTACTTCAACTTCTCCCGTCAATGAGAAAGCAAGGAACAGGGCGTATTATTCAAAATAGCTCCGTTCTCGGTTTTGCCGCCATGAAATATCGAGGGGCATACAACGCATCCAAATTTGCAATTGAAGGTTGGACTGACACTCTACGCCTTGAGCTATATCAATCAGGTGTTCATATCTCTCTTATCGAACCTGGACCAATCGAAACTCAGTTTCGTGCAAATGCGCTTATTGCATTTAAAAAGTGGATAAACATTGAAGACAGTGTCCATAGCACCTACTACCAACAACAAGTTTCACGTCTAGCCAACGATGAATCGAATAATGCGTTTGTACTCCCAGCGGAAGCTTGCATCGCACCAGTACTGCATGCATTAGAGTCCAAGTCACCCAAATTACGCTATAGGATCACGACCCCAACGAAAGTGTTTGCCTTTCTAAAACGCATTCTACCCTCGAAATGGTTAGATCCTATCTTACGCAAAGCCGCTTAGAACTTATGACTATTAGAGCTTATGACTATTAGAACTTATGACTAAAGGCTTTGGCTTAGGGCTTGGGCGGAAGACCTAGCTATTAGTATTCATCACTGAATCAAAATAAAGTGGCGATCGATTAAACATTGTCACTTACTCGTAACAATCACCTGTCATTATAAAAATGAGCATATCCCGATTGCAATTAGCGTGTTACGACAGGTAAATACATGACCCTAAACCAACTCAATTTGATAGGTATTGGTGTTGCATTAACACTATTTTTATTGTTTTGAGCACCACCCCTTATCATTCGTATCAAGCATCGAAAACGCCCACTAATTTTTATTAAGTTTGGGCGTTTTTCGATTCAGCTCTTGAAGTTAGAGAGAAGAACCCATATTTAATAACTAATCTGAACTCGAGATAATTACCAAGGATTTCCGGAATGCAGTCACCTCATGTTGTAGAATTCAATGAAAGTAACTTTCGTCAAATACTAGAAGGTTCGTCACAAGCTCCTGTACTCATCCATTTTTGGGCTCCGTCTCATCCAGAAAGCACTCAAATTATCCCTGAGCTACAAAGCCTTACTCAACAATATAATGGAGCCTTCACTCTGGCACAGCTCAATTGCGAGCAAGAGCAAACCATCGCTGGTCAATTTGGTGTACAAGCCCTACCCACTATTGCCTTATTCGTTAACGGCCAACCTGTTGATGGCCTTGGTGGACCTCAAACCATCGAATCTATCGTCGCAATGCTAGACAAACATTTGCCGAATCAAGATGAGATGAAATTACGTCACGCATTAGAAAAAATGCAATCTGGCGAGCATGCGGAAGCATTAGTGGCTTTACGTGAGCTACCGGAATCCATAACCACTAAGGGTGAAGTAAAACTCGCCATTGCAGACTGTTTGCTCGAAATGGGTCAGTTCTCTGATGCTGAAATTCAATTGAAAACTATTCCTCTTGAATATCAAGACAACTATTATAAGAGCATGATTGCGAAGCTAGAACTGCACCAACAAGCCGCAGATAGTCCTGAAATCCAATCTCTAGAATTACAATTTCAACAAGATACAAGTAATACACAATTAGCTCATGACTTGGCACTGCAATATCACCAAGTAAGCCGTGATGAAGAAGCATTAGAGCTATTATGGTCTTTTATCCGTTCAGATTTAAATGTTCAAGATGGTAATCTCAAAAAAGCATTCATGGATATTCTTAGCGCACTAGGACAAGGTAACGCGATTTCTGGAAAATACAGAAGACAGCTTTATTCTCTACTATATTAATCATTAGTTTCGCCAATAATAGTCATATGAGTAGCGACGAATAAAGCAAAACACCTCATGTAAACAAAGAGCTCAACTAGAGCTCTTTTTTATGCGATGAATACAAGTTCCAACTGACTTCTCATTTATAAATTTGCCCCCAAAGCAAAAGTGATCAACAATAAATTAATTGCATATCAAACACTTTCTCATTTTAAAAAGGAATTACCATGGCTATTGATGCTTTAATCACTATAGGTGGTTTTATTATTGTTGCAGTTGTTTTTATTTTCGCAGGAATTAAAGCGGTACCCCAAGGAAGCAACTGGACTGTTGAACGCTTCGGACGCTATACCCAAACGTTAAAACCAGGGTTGAACCTTATCATCCCTTTCGTTGATAGAGTCGGCAACCGTATCAGCATGATGGAGCGCGTATTAGACATCCCTGCTCAAGAAGTCATTTCAAAAGACAATGCGAATGTTGTCATTGATGCCGTTTGTTTTGTTCAAGTTATCGATGCACCGAAAGCTGCATACGAAGTTAACGATTTGGAGCATGCGATTCGTAACCTTACATTGACCAATATCCGTACCGTCTTAGGCTCTATGGAACTTGATGAAATGCTCAGCCAGCGTGACATGATTAACACGAAACTACTGACCATCGTCGATGCTGCGACTAACCCTTGGGGCGTTAAAGTTACCCGTATCGAAATCAAAGATGTACAGCCACCAGCCGATCTTACCGCTGCAATGAACGCTCAGATGAAAGCGGAACGAAACAAACGTGCAGATGTCTTAGAAGCAGAAGGTATTCGTCAGGCTGAGATTCTCAAAGCAGAAGGCCACAAGCAATCCGAAATTCTGCGTGCTGAAGGAGAAAAACAAGCCGCTATCTTACAAGCAGAAGCTCGTGAACGTGCAGCAGAAGCCGAAGCAAAAGCAACAGAAATGGTTTCTCAAGCGATAGCACAAGGTGATATGCAAGCGGTGAATTACTTTATCGCGCAAGGTTATACCGATGCACTTAAGAGTATCGGCCAAGCTGAAAATGGTAAAATCATTATGTTACCACTTGAAGCGACAGGTCTGATGGGCTCAGTTGCTGGAATAGCTGAAATGTTTAAAGCGCAACCTGAAGATAAATAAGGCAATTTTTAATGGTTGAATTATTGGAACAGATGAATCATTGGCACTGGCTTGCTTTTGGTTTGCTACTTTTAGCGGCTGAGCTGCTGGGTACTGCTGGCTATTTTTTATGGCTTGGTATTTCAGCCATTCTCGTGGGGCTTATTTTCTCAATCCTGCCGATGAGCTGGCAATTACAGTGGGTTAGCTTTGGTGTCTTTTCACTGATCACAACATGGTTATGGTGGAGAAGACAATTTAAACAAGATAAAAAATCTGATCAACAGCGCGAACTCAATCAACGAGAAAAGCAATTAATCGGAATGACGACTCGTCTGGAGGAAGATGTGCAAGCGGGAGATTGCCGCATTAAGCTTGGTGATACCACCTGGTCAGCGAGATGCGATCAAGATATCTCTAAAGGCACTCAAATAAGAGTCATCGATGTGGATGGAATCATATTATTTATTGAACCAATATAATTAATACCTAACAGTAATGGTGATATTTATATCACCATTACTGTAATTTCGAGTACTGATATAATATCCAATTGATTACGAAAGGAAATAGTTACTAATTATCTAACACAAAGTAAGCTTTTATTTCATAAACTTAGCTCTGCCACTCAATCTTCCCTCACTAACCTCATAGATTTAACTTGTTTAATCCATATTTATTTATAC
>NZ_SYUT01000101.1:0-351 GCF_005146325.1 Vibrio genomosp. F6
CCATCAAAATGACCATCGCACGTAGAAAGTGTGTCGGTTAATTAGCTGCAACGTCACGCAAGTCTCCTCGTTAGTAAGTTTCGCTGGCTCAAGTTCATTTTTCGCGGCTTCTTTATCGTGGGAACTTCATTGAAAGTTGTGGCTTCAGCGCACTTTGTTGTCAGGTTTCTCGCTCGAATTCTTTGTCATTCTGGCTAACTGAACTATTCAAATTTTGCCTAATTTCGTTTCTTAGCCAAGTGCGTTTTGTTGTCTATGATTGAGTTTCGAACTATCCATTTTACTTCTGAGTTCAGAACCAGTAGATTTGTAACCAATTCAGCCCCTTGGCGCTAAACTTGGCTCTGTCGT
>NZ_SYUT01000101.1:1101-4036 GCF_005146325.1 Vibrio genomosp. F6
TTGGCGCTAAACTTGGCTCTGTCGTGCGGGCAATATAACAAAGCATTTAAGAGGGATTCTCAACGCTTGGCATTTTTGTATCTACTTCAAATTTAGTGTTTACGGTACAATGCTTTAGGTCGGGTGGAGGCGTTGTTCACCCCTTAATGCGGCGTTATGTGGTTAAACGGGATGAGATATGAGTTGTGATAACTGCAAACAAATTAAATTGGAAATCAGCAATCCGAATGACTTGGTTGAAGCAATTCTCCTTGTTAGAAGAAACGTCGAATCTAAAACTCTTAAATACCTAGGGTACGGTGCTTTTGGGGAACCTTTTTCAAGATTTTCTAAAGGGAAGTATTGGGGCGATATCGTAAATAACTATTTTGCTTGTAGATCGTGTGGTCAACTAATCCATCTCAGAGCAGAAACTTATCACGGAAGCGGCGGTCAACTGATTCATAGAGCTGCGCTGACTGAGAAAGTTTGCATAGATGACTTCACCACATAACAAAGCGTTTAAGACGGATTCCCAACGCTTGGCACTTTCGGCTTTCTTCAATTTAAGTGTTTATATCACAATGGTTTAGGTAGGGTGGTGGCGTTGCTCACCACTTAACGCGGCGTTATGGCTTAGGAGAAAAAAATGGCATTTGTATTAGCAAATACAGCAACTAAAAATCAGGCAATCTATGCATTTGAACCAAGTCTTTCATTAGAAAGTGTCGAGTTTAAGACTGTTCGTCTTGAACATGTACATTATGATCATGATGGCAATATATTGGTTGACTCGGATACCCTAAAGGAGTTTGAAGTTTTAGGCATTCCGGTATTCGAAAGGAAGTCATCTGCTAAACAGTTTTTGGTGGGTTTAAATTTGGTAGGTAAGGCAAAGTATGTTGGTGTGCGTTACAAGCGTGCCTTTGAGCATCAATATACAGATCTTGGCTTATTCTCAAGTTGGACGGAACTAAATCGCTAAACGTGAGCTTCGCCATAACAAAGCGTTTAAGACGGATTCCCAACGTTCGGCATTTTTGCTTCTACTTCAAATTTAGTGTTTACGGTACAATGCTTTAAGTGCAGTGGTAGCGTTGCTCACCACTTAACGCGGCGTTAGCTGCTTTGGGGTCAATAATTAGTAAGGTGTAGTAAATGAGAATATTGGTAACAGGCTCAGCGGGTAGAGTGGGGCGTGCAATCCATATCAAGTTAATGCGAACACATGACGTAGTTGGCTTTGATAAAACACCTTGTTCAACGGCTGATTATATTGGTGATATTCGTGATAGTGCGCTGCTCAATGAAGCTCTTGAAAATATCGACGTAATTATTCATACAGCAGCTCTTCATGCTCCTCATGTTGGCTTAGTGCCTGATTCAGAGTTTCAGTCTATCAACGTAGACGCAACCGAGAAACTGGCTTTGGCTGGTGGAAAAGCAGGCGTTAAGCACTTCATTTTTACTAGTACAACAGCGTTGTACGGTTATGCTTCAACACCTAAAGGTGTTACTGGTTGGGTGAATGAACAAATTATCCCTCAACCGAAATCGATTTATCACAAAAGCAAAATTGCAGCTGAAAACAAACTTAAAGAAATTTCAAATCTGTTCAATCTTCCTGTGACAGTGTTACAAATGTCTAGGTGTTTTCCAGAGCCCGCGGACTTAATGGCAGTATTTCGCTTAACTCGTGGTATCGATGCTCGTGATGTAGCAAGTGCTCATTTATGTGCAGTAGAAAAACGTTTAAGTGGTTTTAATCGGTTTATCATCTCGGGTGCAACACCTTTTAACCCTTTGGATTGCGAAGCTTTATATAACGATGCAAGCTCAGTTCTCGCACAAAGGTGTCCTGAGATAGCTTCTGCCTTTAGACAAAGAGGGTGGCAATTACCCGAAACTTTGGATCGTGTATATGACTCATCGTTAGCACAGAACAAGTTAGGTTGGTTGCCAAAACATGGCTTTGAAAGTGTTTTAGAAATGCTCGATACAGAAACGGCAGAAGTTTTGCCAGTTTCAAAACGCAGCTAACAAAGCATTTAAGAGGGATTCACAACGCTTGGTATTTTTGTATCTACTTCAAATTTAGTGTTTACGGTACAATGCTTTAAGTTGGGTGGAGGCGTCGTTCACCCCTTAATGCGGCGTTATGAGTTTCTCGGAATTAACCTTTAGAGGTAAGAATGAAGGAAGTAATCACAATTGTAGCATCGAGTAGCGTATTGCTTGGATTAGTTGCTTATTTACTTAAATCAGTAGTTAAGCAATATCTTGATAGAGATTTAAAAGTACATGAAGCACAATTGCAAGCAAAGGCTGATCTACAACTTGCCGCATTTAAAGATAATTTAGAAAGAGAGCGGACAAGAATTCAAGTCTCATATAGTGGGATTTTTGAACGACAAGCCAATGTCATTATTGAGCTATACGGTATTGTTTTAGCTTTGGAGGGGCGGCTCAATGACGGAGTTTCAGACCCAGAAGCAAGAGAAGAATTTCATAATTTAGTAATTAAAATGCGCACTTATTATCACGAGAAAAGAATACTTTTTCCTGAACAACTTGATATCTTAGCTGATAAATTATTAGGTTTGGTAATCAATATTTATTCAGAGTCATCAGATGGAAAAATCCCTTCAGATTTGTACTTTGCATTAAGGGAAACTAAGGATGAAGCTATTCGTGAAATAAGGTATCTACTATCGACAAATACCCAAATAAACTCATAACAAACAATTTAAGAGTGATTCCCCACGCTTGGCATTTTTGGTTTGGGTTTAGTTTAGTGTTTACGGTGTCCAATTTGAGTGTCGTGGTAGCGTGGCTCACACCTTAATTGGGCGTTATATTGCATAAGATTCAAAGGGTTAAGTTATTCGTTTATCTTTGTTCTGCGTTCGAGCTACACACCTGTTTGTTCCGTGAAAGTTGCCATCAAAATGACCAT
>NZ_SYUT01000102.1:0-1024 GCF_005146325.1 Vibrio genomosp. F6
TAGTTTCGAGCTGACGACCAAGTTTAGTCAGTGTTAAGTCAGAGCCGTCAAGCACACTTTTTGTGGCAAGTATCAGAGAATTAACGCGTTTTTTGTGAATGGAGGGGCATTGGTTTTGTATAGTTTGCTGTAGAATCTGAATATCGCGCATCGTTAGTCCATTTGTTCGAAATGTGTGTTTGGCGATATTCATTAGATCAAAGACAGCGATGCGCGTCTACCTCATTGTTTTTACGGTTAATTATGAGGGGATTCGCAAGATAGGGGCGTTATGTGCTTTAGAGGAAAATTGACATGGAAGTAGTAGAAGCGAGTTCAGATTTAGCTGCAATATTAGCAAGTTACGCGAAAGAATGTTTGGAGTCGGGTATCCCTAAATATTCCGGCGTTGAGCAAGATCCTGAAGCTTATTTATTAAGTTTGGTTGAACGTTCTAAGGCAACTTCTGAGTTCCCAAACGATTATTTGCCCTGCACAACTTATTATTGCGTATCTGGCTCTGAAATCTTAGGCGCTATTCGAGTTCGTAAAGGTACTAATGCCAACGTAGAGAATGTCATTGGGCATGTTGGCTACGAAACTAGACCGTCTGCTCGAGGCAAAGGTGTAGCCTCATTCCTCCTCGCTTGGGTGCGAGACCATGTTGTCACTGATTCAGTTATTGTTACTTGTTCCGTTGACAACTCAGCATCCCAAAAGGTTATCGAAAACTGTGGCGGTGAGTATCTTGGCAACTACACAAGTAAAAACGAGGGCACAGTAAGGCGTTACCGTTTAGAACGCACATAACAAAGCGTTTAAGAGGGATTCACAACGCTTGGCAGTTTTGGCTCAAAGTTTAGTTTTTGTGATTATGGCACAATGGGTTAGGTCAGGTGGTGGCGTTGTTCACCCCTTAACGCGGCGTTATATTGCATAAGATTCAAAGGGTTAAATTATTCGTTTATCTTTGTTCTTCGTTCGAGCTACACACCTGTTCGTCTCGTGAAAGTTGCCATCAAAATAACCATCGCACGTAGAAAGT
>NZ_SYUT01000103.1:0-7442 GCF_005146325.1 Vibrio genomosp. F6
GGGGGTCATTATGTCTATGTGAGTATAGAATATGAACGAGTCGGTAGTAAAAGAAGCGTTATTAAAAGCACTCAGAGAGTTAGAAAATTCTGATGAGATAGTCGTGGTGCATCCGAGTGTAAGTGCTGTCGCTGACAAACTGAGCCTAGCAGTACAAGAAGTATCTCCAAACGAGCTAACAGTGAAGGAGCTAGGAGGTATCATTAATGCGTTAAATGCTAATAATCTAGGTTTTGGTTTAGATGATAGAGACTTCCAAACTATTATTGGTTTAGCAAGAGAAGAACTTAAAGCTGCGACAGAGAAGCTAAAAGTTGTAGGTTGGTAATTCACATAACAAGCAATTTAAGCAGACTGTCAACGCTTGGCATTTTCAGCTTGGTTTAGTTTTAGTGTATTGGTAGCGTTGTCAGCTACTTAATTGGGCGTTAGCCTTCTTTGAGTAGTACTTCGCATAAATAAAACGGTATAATTATAACAATTGCATATTAATTGGATGAAAAAATGACCCCTAATATCAAGCTTTTAGATAGTGATTATGATCATGTAATTCAAAGTCAGTTACTTTCGGTTAAGGCTGACTATCAGTTTGTCCTTGATAAACTAGTTCCTGCTGTTGATAGGTTAGATATCCAGCGTAATAAACAAAACACTAAATTTTATGACCGTCTAGCAACCGACATTGAAAATGGCTGTGTAATGCCGCCATTAACACTAGCTATCGTAGTCGATACCGCAAATGATGGAAAACTCAACAATGCTCAAGCAATGGAAGTTTTGGAAGATCATTTAGATGAATTTTTCGTGCTTGATGGAATTCAGCGTGTTACTACTTTACAGAAAGTACACAAAACCTTAGGTGAAGAATTTCCTTTCGGAAATTCTATATACCTAAATGTATTAGTATGCCGTTCGTTTGATTTATTACTCTATAGAATGATTACATTGAACAATGGACAAAAACCAATGACAGCTCGTCACCAAATTGAAATCATTGCAAACGGAATATATGACTTTGACAAGCATGATATAAATGTTGCAGTTGAAAAGAAAAATGGTAAAAAAAATATCAAAGGGTCATTCAAGAAGTCAGATTTAATAAATGCATATCTAGCATTTTTGAGCAAGAGTGTAAATATTGATAATAATAAAGTCATAGAGCAAAAAATGGATGAAATTATTGCAAGGAAGATAATTGAATCTGATCTAACACAAGAAGACGGTGATTTTGATACCGTATTACACGTAATTAGCGACCTATGTGAAAATGACGATGTAAAAAAATGGTTCTTAGTGACTAATAATCTTATTGGCTTTTGTGTGGGAGCTAGATCAAACCTAAATAATGTCTCAAAAATTACGAAAAGCTTAATGCTTGAATATGTTGATTTATTTGAGCAGTCATTTTCTTATATTAACCCTTCAAAAGTTAAAATTGGTGTAGTGCGAAGACAATGCGCAGCACATCTGTTCTCTAAAGTAAGCGAAGAGTTTAGCTTGGATGAGTATGATTTGGTTGATGAGTTTTCTCTGGTGATCTGATGAAGAAAATCAAGCATTATGTCTTTTCTGACAGTATACATTTTGATAAGCACGGTCTAGGAGATAAGTCCAATTTTGAAAGTTATCTTGGACTTACGACCAAATCTCCGGTAGAGCTTTGTATTATAAGACTATTGATGGGAGGGGTCTCTGTCACCAATAACGTTAGTGGTGATAGTTTTGAAACGGAAAATAATTATTTTCTTAATCCTGTAGATACTCGAAACTCAAGAAGTATTATGTCTGATTATAAGAAAGTTTTTGATTTTTCTACACTTGATAGCGAGGAGATAATAGAAAGCTTAAATATGAATAGAACAAATAGTTCTTTCTTTATTAATATATTGTTTGAACTGTCACATGCTCTCAATGATGCAAAGAAAGGTTCGCATTTACAGGGTTTTTTACATATATATAGGGCATACGAGCATATTTCTTATTCATTTCCATTGGTATATTTATCAACAGAAGATAGTTATGCCAATACTTATAAGTCTTTGAAAAATTACTTTAGTGACGGTGGGGATAGTGAGTTAAAGTTTTGTAAGCAATTTGTCGGTAAGATTCTCCCTGAATCTATTTTGGAATCAACCCTTGATGTCACATTTACTAACAACAAATCTGAAAATGAAAAAGTGCTTAAGAGGTTATCTGTAGGTAACTCCTTTGAGTTTAACTCATTTTCTGTAAGAATTGAATTTCAATACATATGGGATTTAGTCGTTGAGTTAAGAAACAAGTATTTTCACCATCTAAGTGGTATGTCAAATTCTATTAGTTCTCAACAGTTAGCGTGCCCAAACTCATTTTTCAAAGAAATTAATACCTTGGCATTACAGCTTTTCTCTGTCATTTATCTCAATATTGTACAAAGCCGTATAAAAGGCTAACAATCTGTTTAAGAGTGATTCGCAACGCTTGGCGTTTTTGCTATGCGTTGCGTTTAGTGTCTAAGGTGGTATGCGGCAGCGTCGGTATTGCGTTGCTCACATATATGGTCTCCCCCGGTTTTGCAAGTCAGTAGCATAATTAAAAGCGCAGGTTAACTTCCATATATACGGCCTGTTTAAGCGGCTATTGCCTTGGCCAAGATGAGGAAGTCGAACACGAAGTCCTAATCACCTTATCGACTTTATAAGCCAGTGTGAGCATAAGGTTTTCAACGTGTAGGATTTGTCCTGTTATTCATCTTACTACGTACTTTGCAAAGGGTTGGTGATTGTTACTAGCTTTGTTTTGTTTGGTACTCTTCATTTTTAGTTGTAACGGCCCATGCTATGCGCATGAGTTTGTTTGCTAAAGCCACCGCAGCACGGTTTGGCCCTCGTCGCTCTTGGAGTTCTAGCATCCATTTACTGAGGTTGTCGGATTTGAATTTAGCACGCCTTAATGCAGCTCTTGCTCCATGAACGAGCAAGGAGCGGATGTAAGTGTTGCCTCGTTTTGTAATGCCAAGAAGTATGGTCTTGTCGCCGCTGGTGTCTTGTTTCGGAACAAGCCCCATAGCAGCAGATGCATCTCTTCCTGTTTTGAACCGGAGTCCAGAGCCGAGCCATACGGCGACGGCTTGACTCGTGAGTGGACCAAATCCAGGAATGGACATAAGCCGTTTTGCGTTGTCGAATTGCTTAATAGTTTGGTTGAGTTTGCTATCGAACCATTGAATCGTAAGCGCGCAATTAACCACACGTTCTAATTCCAGCAAGCCTTTGTCATAGTTTCCTAAACAAACGGAGGAACTATGACTCAATCTGAAAAACATCAACACTGGACGGCCATTATCTCTAATCAGCAAGAAAGCGGACTTTCTGTTCCGCAGTTTTGCAAAGAGCACGACATCAATTACGCTACTTTTCATTATTGGTTGAAGAAACTCAAACAAACTGATGATGAGCAGGTTGCCCATCAAGTGGTAATGACTGATCGTCCAGCTTTAGGTTCGGAGGCGGTTGTTGTACATCTACCTAATGGACTGAGAGCGGAACTGCCAACCTCATTACCACTGGCACAAATTCAAACTTGGCTTAGGGCGCTGCAATGATCCCAAGTGGCGCGGTCTATCTCGTCTCTGGTATCACTGATATGAGAAAGTCGATTGATGGCCTGTCTCTTATTGTCGCGGATGTGCTAAAAATGGATCCATTGAGCAGCGCGTGGTTCATCTTTTGTAATCGTGGCCGAGATAAAATCAAAATTCTCTTTTGGGATACCAACGGATTTTGGCTCTATTACCGCCGACTAGAAAAAGGCCGCTTTAAGTGGCCCAAACCTACAGTTGCGGGCCATATCCATATTTCAACTCAACAACTTAACTGGCTATTATCTGGGCTAAATCTTGAAAACCCCAAGGCTCATCAACCTCTTTATGGCAGAGAAGTGTGAGCTAGAATACTGATCTCCAAATTGGGCTTGAACGATCCTTTTTCGCTGTCAGACTAAGTGGAAATGACAGATAATGAGCCCTTACCATGACCGACCTTCCTGATGATGTAGAACAACTCAAAGCGATGCTGCTTAAGCTTCAGGAGGAGAACAATGTACTCAAAAAAACAGTCGACACTCAAGCAGAGGAAGTCGTTGAATTAGAAAATAAAATGCAGTTGCTCCTTGAGCAGCTTAACTTGAGTAATTCCAAACGCTTCTCAGCCAAAAGCGAAAAAGAGCCCAAAGGCACGTTCAACGAAGCCGAACAGCAAAATGCATTGCCAAAGTCAGCCCCTAAGCATCATAAAAAAGGCCGAAAGCCACTACCAGCTGAGCTAGAGCGCGAAGTATATCAACACACGCTCAATGCCCCTTACTGTGAATGCTGTAATGAACCACTGCATGAATGCGGCACTGAAGTCTCGGAAGAGCTAAAAATCATCCCTCAGAAAGTCAGCGTTGTGCGCCATGAACGTACTAAATATGCTTGCCGTCAGTGTGAAAAAACACACACCAGCAGCAAAATTATCACCGCGCCTCGACCAGCCAATATGATCCCGAAAAGCATCGGTAGCCCTGAAGCCTTCGCCGCTGTCGTGACCGCAAAATATGTTGATGCGCTGCCGCTTTATCGCCAGGTAGAGATTTTAAAACGTTCTGATATCGACTTAAGCCGTGGGACACTCGCCAACTGGTGTGTTCAACTGGGCAATAAAGTGAATGTCATCGTTGAGGCGATGAAAGCCCATTTACTGAATGAGAAGCTCATCTGCGCCGATGAAACCACCGTCCAGGTTTTACGAGAGCAAGACCGAAGTGCTCAGAGTAAATCTTACATGTGGGTCTATCGTAGTGGCGAGTTCGTCAAACAGCCAATGGTCATTTACGACTATCAACCAAGTCGTGCAGGACAATGTGTTAAAGACTTCTTAGGAAATTACTCTGGCTACCTGCTAACGGATGGTTACCAAGCATACAACGGTCTCGATAATGTAAGCCAAGCTGGTTGCCTAGCGCATGTAAGACGCAAGTTTACTGATGCACAAAAAGCCCAACCGAAGAAGAAATCAGGCAGAGTAGAAAAGGCCATCAACTTTATCGCGAAGCTTTATGGCATTGAGCAAGAAGCCAAAGGCTTATGTGCTATCGAAAGGCAGCAGCTACGCCAACAAAAATCAAAACCTATATTAGACAAGTTCCACGCATGGTTGCTGGAAAGCCAAGAAAAAGTGCTGCCGAAAAGTCAGCTTGGTGGCGCCATCAATTACACGGTCAACCAATGGCCGAAGTTGCTCACCTATCTAGAAGATGGCGACATCAGCATTGATAATAATGTGACTGAGCGAGATATCCGCCCGTTTACAACGGGCCGGAAAAACTGGATGTTCTCAACCTCGGTTGAGGGCGCTACAGCGAGTGCCAACTTGTATAGCTTAGTGATGACGTGTCGGGCGAATAATATCAACGCGTATTACTACTTCGCGCACTTGTTCAAAGTGCTACCAACGCGATCCCTTCAAGACGATCTGACTGATCTTATGCCGTGGAACCTAGACATAGATGAGGCCGAATAAGGCCTCACTGCTTAATTAGACGCTTACATTGAATCTGTTCATCGACATATAAATACCGCTCATATTGGTGAGATAACAGCTCTAGTAAAATAGGAGAGAGTTGGTTTTCCACGTCTTCGAGTATTTCGGGAATAGCCTTTCTGAATGTTGCTTTGCCTTGTGGCATGATGATGCCGTATTCAGCTATTAGTCCGCGTACTTGATTAATGAGCCGGGTACGTTCGGTAACCATGAGTCGACGCATTCGAATGAGTGACTGAATGTCTTGTTGCTCGACCGATTTATGAGGAATGGGGTGAGGTCTTTGATAGAGAGCGACTTCAGCGATGGCTTCAGCATCGTTGTAGTCATTTTTTTGTTTACGCCTTTGGCTTTTCACATGTTGCGGGGCATAAAGCAAAACGGTATGTCCGAATTTTGAAAACTCCCGAGCCCAGTAGTGAGCGCCGGAGCATGCTTCCATAGCGATGGTGCAAGGTTTTAGGTTTGCAATATGGCTAAGTAACTTACTTCTTTGAAGTTTTTTACGGCTGATATTTTTTCCTTTATGATTAATTTCAAAAAGAAAGAAAATATTTTTTGCTAAATCGATGCCGATGATTTTATGCTGAGTCATGGTCTTCTCCTTTTACTTCGGACCTGAACACTCCAAGCATGGCTGATAGCGATGTGAAGTGGTAGGGGGAGACCATCTCATCACCTTAACAGAGCGTTAGTTGAATAAGGAAGTTTCGTGGATATATTAGGATTACTATCAGGTGCTTTGGCTCAAGTCTGGTATGTTGTACCTTTGCTACTTGTTGTCTCGATATTCAAGAGTCGGTGGTTTAAAGGTGTATTCGGAGAGTTTTTAGTAAACAAATTGTTGTCGCACTTGCCTGCATCAGATTACACATTAATCAAAGATGTAACTTTACCCACAGAAGAAGGCACAACACAAATTGATCACGTTGTTGTCTCTAAGTTTGGTATTTTCGTTGTTGAAACTAAGAATATGAAAGGTTGGATCTTTGGCTCAAAAAGTCAAAAGCAATGGACTCAAAAAATCTATCGTCATAAGTCTAAATTCCAGAACCCTCTTCACCAAAATTATAAACACGTCAAAACCCTAGAGTCATTATTGAGAATTGATTCATCTAAGTTGCATTCGGTCATCGTTTTTATCGGTGATAGTACGTTTAAGACAGATATGCCTAATAATGTTACTTACGCGCGAGGTTGCTTGGATTACATTAAGCAGTATATTCAGCCTGTATTTACAGATACTGAGTACGTTCAAATTATCGAAGCGATAACCGAAGTTAAGCTCAAAAAAGGCGTTGTTACAGACCTAAAGCATAGGAAACACGTTAGAGAGTTGGTCGCTTCAAAGGAAAATCTAAAGCAATGTTCACGTTGCGGCTCTGAAATGGTTGTGCGTGAAACAAAGCGTGGGGAAAATAAAGGTAAACAGTTTTGGGGTTGCTCGTCTTTTCCTAAATGTAGGTCAGTGGAAGAATTCACCTAACAAACGACTATGGCGTCAATAGTTAATTTTTAACTATGTTTTCGTCCCACATGACGCCATCTCGAAGCATCGAGTTTAAGACGACAACCATTTTTCTAACGCACGCAATAATCGCTACTTTTTTTTGTTTTCCTTGGTCAAGAAGTCGTTGATATGTAGCTTTAAATACAGGATTACATTGCATAGCTGACATCATGGCCATGTATAAAACGGTTCGAACTTGTGCTCGACCACCTTGGATAGTCCTTCTACCTTTATAGCGCCCACTTTCTCTATTCATAGGGGCCACACCAACCAGTGCCGCCGCTTGTTTATTAGTAATATAGCCTAGCTCTGGAAGATTGCTGATTATGGAAACGGAAGCAATTTGACCAATCCGGTGTTTTTCAAGGTAG
>NZ_SYUT01000104.1:0-281 GCF_005146325.1 Vibrio genomosp. F6
CAAGACACTTGAATGTGTTTGTGTGTTTATCTCGTTCTTATTAACTAAGAGGAGATAAACATTGAGAACTTTTAAATTTGATTTGAGTTACTCGTAAGTAATCAAATCAGTCAGCTTTCCAAATTGTTAAAGAGCATGTATTTCTAAACATAAAGCTTTCGAAACCATTTTTAAATATTTTCAAACAAAAACACTTAAAAATGGTATCCCGTAGGGGAGTCGAACCCCTGTTACCGCCGTGAAAGGGCGGTGTCCTAGGCCTCTAGACGAACGGGACACTG
>NZ_SYUT01000105.1:0-1165 GCF_005146325.1 Vibrio genomosp. F6
TGTAGTGGTACGCTGAATTTGGTCACTTAGTTAGAGGTGATATCATCACCTCATAAGTTAACAGGTGACATTATGACAAAACGTACAAGAAGACTATTTAGCGCTGAATTCAAATTAGAAGCGGCACAATTAGTCCTAGATCAGAACTACTCGGTGACAGAGGCTGCTCAAGCCATGAATGTTGGTAAGTCCACCATGGATAAGTGGGTTCGCCAGCTAAAAGAGGAACGCCAGGGGAAAACACCTAAAGCATCACCTATGACGCCTGAGCAAATTGAAATACGTGAATTAAAGAAGAAGTTAGCTCGCCTTGAAGAGCATAATGAAATATTAAAAAAAGCCACGGCTCTGTTGATGTCGGACTCACTGAACAATTCTTGATAATCAAGAAACTCAAGCAGAGCCATAGCATAAAGACATTATGCGAAGTCTTTAATGTTCACCGAAGCAGTTACAACTACTGGCGGAAACGACCAGTAAGCATTGATATAGAAACAGTAAAGCTTCGTAGCTTAGTTAGCGAGGCTCACACTACCAGCAATGGTTCCGCAGGAGCTAGAACCATTGCTGGCATAGTAACCAATCTAGGAACGAACCTAAGTCGCTACAGAGCAGCTAAGTTAATGAAAAAACTTGGTTTAGTGAGCTGCCAATTGCCCAAGCATAAGTATCGAAGGGCATCACAGGAGCATGTTGAAATACCAAATTATCTGAGCCGTCAGTTCGCGGTTACTGAGCCCAATAAAGTTTGGGTTGGTGATGTCACTTATATCTGGACAGGTAATCGCTGGATGTACTTAGCGGTTGTTATAGATCTTTTCGCTAGAAAAGCGATTGGTTGGGCAATGTCGTTATCGCCTGATAGTCGATTAACAGGTAAGGCTCTGTCAATGGCCTACGAGTCTCGTGGTAAGCCACAAGGCGTGATGTTTCACAGTGATCAAGGAACTCATTATACAAGCAGGAGATACCGCCAATTGCTGTGGCGTTTCCAGATAAAGCAAAGCTTATCTCGACGAGGAAATTGCTGGGATAATGCACCAATGGAGCGTTTCTTTAGAAGTTTGAAAACAGAATGGGTGCCGACGGTAGGTTATCGTAGCTTTATTGAAGCTCAACAAGAAATTACTCGATACATAATTCAGTATTACTGTCAGGTCAGGCC
>NZ_SYUT01000106.1:0-431 GCF_005146325.1 Vibrio genomosp. F6
TTAAACGCTTTGTTATGAGCGTGGTTCAGCTAGGTGCTCTATGCCTAATTCTCGTTGCTTGCGCTTACTTAAACCACTCGCGACAATTCGGTATGATTCCGATAAATAATACTTTAGGTCATCGTCTAGTTTACCTGAAGTCTCAACTTGCTGTATCCACTTCATTCCACGACTAGCAAAATATGGAGCCGGTTTATAACCTTCACAATCACTTAGAAAGTCGAAATTTAAGTTAGAGGTTTTAAACGTGAATGCAGCTTGGGATCCATCGCTCCAACCACCTATCGCAAACACTTTACCACCAACCTTCCATACATCGGAATTACCCCATTGAACGACGTGACTCGTTCCAGCAAAAGATCCGCAAAAATGGTTAAACTCTTCGTAATTCATGTTGATTTCCCTATTAGCTCTGGTGTACCCCACAAAAA
>NZ_SYUT01000107.1:0-322 GCF_005146325.1 Vibrio genomosp. F6
ACCACTTTGTGGTTCATGACTGGGGTGAAGTCGTAACAAGGTAGCCCTAGGGGAACCTGGGGCTGGATCACCTCCTTATATACGAAGATTTTCACGATGAGTACCCACACAGATTGATTAGGTTTATTTTAGAGTAAAAAAGGATTTTACTTTACCAGATGGGGCTATAGCTCAGCTGGGAGAGCGCTTCGCTGGCAGCGAAGAGGTCTGCGGTTCGATCCCGCATAGCTCCACCATCTTTAAGTACATTCCTTCATTTAGTGTCCTTAGAAATGGTTACATTATCTTTAGATAATGAAATACATGCTCTTTAACAATTTGG
>NZ_SYUT01000108.1:0-237 GCF_005146325.1 Vibrio genomosp. F6
TTCAAAGAAGTGTGCTTAAAGATGGTGGAGCTATGCGGGATCGAACCGCAGACCTCCTGCGTGCAAGGCAGGCGCTCTCCCAGCTGAGCTATAGCCCCATCTGTGTTTGTCGATATTGTTCCAAACCTAAAAAGGATTGGTGGGTCTGAGTGGACTTGAACCACCGACCTCCCGCTTATCAGGCGAGCGCTCTAACCAGCTGAGCTACAGACCCAATATCGTCTCTTTTACTTTTTA
>NZ_SYUT01000109.1:0-1025 GCF_005146325.1 Vibrio genomosp. F6
TTTTGTGGGGTACACCAGTTCTTCGAGGAAAAAATGAAAATATCACCTTCAGAAGTATTGCCAGCA
The DNA here is from genome assembly GCF_005146325.1 of Vibrio genomosp. F6. NCBI lineage: Bacteria > Pseudomonadati > Pseudomonadota > Gammaproteobacteria > Vibrionales > Vibrionaceae > Vibrio > Vibrio genomosp. F6. The sequence continues at coordinate 67 of NZ_SYUT01000109.1, forward strand.
TTCGTTGATATATATCCAGATTGTCGTGAGCACTTTATTAAAGAAGCTGACTATTGGATAGACGAAAAAGGAGCTATTTCAGTTCACTCATTATTCTCAATCTTTAGCTCACTTGTCGTAGAAAGGTTCTTGTTAGGTGAGTATGAAAAAAGCGAAGAGTTGTTTGGTTTCATAGATCTTGCAATCAAAGTGGGGGATAAAGAGGTTTCAAATGCTGCGTGCACATGTTTCGTGGAAAATCTCGTAAACATTGCATCTACAAAAACTGACTTTGAGTTATCTCACTTCTGGAGTCTACTTGGACCTTTAGCTACAGAGTTCGCAGATAACTATATGGCTGAGAATTTTTAGTGCTTAGTAAGTACGAACATAACAAATTGTTCAAGAGTGATTCGGCACGCGTGGCATTTTTACTATGCGTTGGGTTTAGTGGTTAAGGTGGTATGCGGAAGCTTCGGTATTGCGTGCCTCACACCTTAACAAAGCGTTATGAGGCATATGGTGATCAAGTTAGAATCAGTATTAGAAAGTGAATTTGAGTCGCTGTTTTCAGTGGTGAAAATGGGGCTGTATTCTCACGTAGAATCAGTCTTTGGTTGGTGTGATGATTATCAGAAAAATCGACTAATTAATGATTATGAGTCTAATTGGTTTTATTGGGTTTACTCTGGGCAGACTCGTGTTGGAATGCTCTGCTTCAAACAGTACAGCAATTCATATCATGTTCACTTGTTGGTTGTTTTTCCTGAATTTCAAAACCAAAGTTTATGGCAAGCTATTATGGCTTATGTTCATGAAAAAGCGAAGAATGAGTATAGAGATAGCATTACATTATCAAGTTTTGTTCGTAATATTAAAGCGATAAGTTTCTATGAAAGGCTAGGGTATAAAGTCATTGATAGTGATGAAAACTTCCTATCATTGTCGTTGAACCTTGCCTCATAACAAGAGACTATGGC
>NZ_SYUT01000110.1:0-278 GCF_005146325.1 Vibrio genomosp. F6
CCTGTTTCTTTCGTGAAAATTGCCATCAAAATGACCATCGCACGTAGAATGTTTATCGGTTAATTAGGTGCAACGTCACGCAAGTCTCCTCGTTAGTAAGTTTTGCTGGCTCAAGTTCATTTTGCGCGGTTTCTCTTTCGTGGGGACTTCATTGAAAGTTGTGGCTTCAGCGCACTTTGTCGTCAGGTTTCTTGCTCGACTTCTTTGTCATTCTGGTTAATCGAATAACTCCAATTTCAATTTATTTCGCTTCTTAGCCAAGTGCGTTTTGTTGTCTA
>NZ_SYUT01000012.1:0-36062 GCF_005146325.1 Vibrio genomosp. F6
TAGTTTTCCGGATTGGTATAAAATAGCCAAAAGACACTTCAAAGCGGTACAAAAGCCAACAATAAGACGCCAGATAAGCCACCGACAATTTTACAACTGTCTCATTTTAAAAAAATCACCAAAATAGCCTTTACATTCAATAGATTAACAATAACTTCTCCAATAGGTCTAATCTCGCCGCCTATTGGAGCTGATCCTTTCTGTCTCAAAAAAGGATCATTTGAAAGAAAACTGTCTCACCCAATATTTTGACTTATCGTACGCCCACCATAAGCTTCTGTATTAAAAGGAAATTAAAATATGATCAAAAAACGACCTTAAGGCTACCTACCATTAGGGACTCTCATTAGGAATTTAAATATAAACCTTTAAAATCAACAACTTAAAGTGAAATACTGCCATGCCTTAGGGCCGTTTGAATTGCCCCCGAAAACACAAATGAAATCAGCCTCTTGAAGAGATGAGCGTTTCACCCTGAGACACAATCGTGGCAACTGAAGGCCCTTTGAGACAGTGTGAATCGCAGTGAAAATTGCGACCTGCTTGTTGTACCGACGCAATAAAAAAGGCGCTCAATGAGAGCCCCAAGTACGCCCTTACACCGTCCCTGCCCTCGATCCATGAATGAATGATCGACTCACTTAACTCAGAGCCCAAAACGGCTGGTGCGGATCCGATCCTTTCATGGCTTAGGTGGTCATAAATGAGTTCAAGCTCATGGAAGAGGTGCTGATTACGCTTGATACTCTTCCATTATTTCAACTAAGTTATCCAATGAAAATCCGCGATATTCAATGTCATAACCTTTTAGATTTAATTTGTTCAAAAGGCCATGGGATTTTTCTATTAATTTGACCTTACTGTAACGTTTTTGTTGTCTCTTTACTTCGGCAATGAGTATTTTCTTATCTAAGTCACTAATCGCGACGATATCAATCTCATTGTGACCTTTTGCATCCCAGTATCCCCCAATCTTTCCGAATTGTTTTGACTCAACCAATATCGCGACGAATAAACTTTCTAATTCCAGGCCGGAGTAAACCGTGAAATCTCGTTTAATATATTTTCGGATGTATTCGTAGTTCTCCATCTCAACAGCGCTTTTGTTGGCGTGGATGAATCGAAACCAGAAGTTTAGAAACGGATCAGAAATGGAGTAACGAATGTCTCGTGAGTTTTCTTTAGAGCTGATCGGGCGCTTTTTGGTAATAACATCAAAAACTTCATCAAGCTTTTCCAGATGAACCCCGACACTCATATCTAAAAAGTTTTCAATTCGAGCACGGCTTGTGTTGCCTTTTGATATTGCACTAAGAATATCGAAGTAAATTCGATGTTCTGAGCCAAAATCTTCAACGAGTCGATGGGTTCCTTCTTTTATGAGTGGTGAGAACTCGGAAACTACGGCCTCAAATAGGTCATCACTCTCAGCTGAGAACCGGGTTAGCCACTCAAGATATTTTGGTATTCCACCAGAGAGACACCACCATCGAAGCATATTTTCAGCATCAAATTGGGCGTGATCTTTCATTATTTCAGCAAGGTAAGAGGGCTGCAAAGGTTGAATTTTAAAGAATTTATCATCACGATTAAATAAAGGTTCGTCTTTGCCTTTGAAAATTTTTGTCATCATGCTGTATAGGGAGCCACAACACACTAGATGTACCATCGAGTCTCTCTTATTTGCATCCCATAAGTTTTGAATATCAGAGAATAGAGCAGGGTTGACGATGTCGATATCTTGAAATTCGTCAATAATGATTGTCAGAGGCTTTTGTTTTGTATAATCCAACAAGAACTCAATGATATCTCGCAGTGATTGGGGCTGGAAAAACTTAACACCGAGCTCACTATTGATGATTTCTGCGAATTCAACCACTAAAGCGTTTTCACTTTTTCGACTTATGAACAGGTAAAGAAATGGGGTCTTTTCTTGGTGAAAAGCTTCGTTTAAAAGGCGAGTTTTACCTACGCGTCTTCTCCCAACCATTACGCTAAGTTGCCCCTTTGTTTCTACTATCTGCTCCGAAACGGTTTGTAGAGCTTTTAATTCCTTCTGACGGTTATAAAATTTTTTCATTGATTTCTACTTTTGACTTCACGTATTGGTAATAGAATAGAGCACCAGGCTATTAGTGTAAATATAATTACTGTCATTATAATTACAGTAACTATATTTACACTAATAATGCTTAATGAAGTGCTCTTTTGGCATTTAATATGATGATCGAGGTACTTACTCAATTAGGTCAAGGCAACTCTGTTAGCATCACACCTATTCATGCGGAACTCACAACGCCAGAAGGTGCTGATATGCTAAACATGTCTCGTCCTACTTTCATTAAGCTTCTTGATTCAGGTGACGTCGTACTGGCAACCGTAGAAAGGTAGCTTATGCTGATCTTATGGAGAACAAGAACCGCCTAGAAGAGAACAGACTAGCTGATCTTGCTGAACTATCTGCATTAGACCAAGAAATGGATATGGATATGGATATGGATATGGAACATTAATGGCATTATATACTGTAATTCTAGACGCATGTGTCATGTATCCAGCTCCACTCCGAAGCTACCTAATGTACTTGGCCAACACTGGCCTGTTTAGAGCGTGATAGACAGAACAAATACATGATGAGTGGACTCGGAATCTACTGAAAAATAGGCCAGAGCTAAATGCAGAACAACTGCAAAAAATTCGACAGTTAATGAACGCGAATGTTCCAGACTGTTTGATTGAAGGGTATGAGCCTTTAATTGATGGGTATTCATAAAGCGATACAACTAATCTAGTTAGTACGGAAAAATCAATACATACAAGTATTACCGTATGAATAAAATGATACTTAGAAAGTAACTACGTATCACTTTGAAGATACGCATACTTATTCGGCGTCTCTTATTTTTGATACTCGAATCAATTTACGAATCTTCTATGTGATATGTAAATACATAGCAATAACAATGCATTCAATATTTGATACCAAAGTACCTCTTGCGCCTTCAAATTTTGAGACTAAAACGGTGCTAAGTTATACAAACCATTCACTGAGGGATAGCATACCTTCATAATTCTGTATTTTCGTCTGCTTTTCCATAAATTCGAGCCTCCAATAAGCCAAGGCTTCCCACCGATTGGGAAGAGTTCAATAATGATCATTGTCTCCATATTCCCCTTGCGATGGCGGTGAAGACCTTTTTCTACCCGTGCAATTGGCGCCACTTCTCGAGCTGAGACGGTTTTAGCCCGTATCGTACCAATACCCCTTCGTGAATTCGTCTGAGCTCTTCTAATGCAAGGGCGCCAATGTTTTTCCTATCCGTTTCTTGCTCGTGCCTTATCAGTAATTCGATGATATCAAGGGGCGGTGATTCCGGTGTTAGTATGACTTGTTTCACTATCTCCTTTATCTTCGCTCGATATTGCAGGCGTTGTTGATCAGGCTTGACTAACTCTTGTTTCACGGCTAAGTATTCTTTTGTTGAACGCTCATACGCCCATAAATACAGATCACGAAGAAGCTCGATTCTATTCATTTCGTAAATACCAAGCACCGCTTTACTGTAGGCTTTTTCGGGGACATCTAGGAACGTAAGAGGACATACGTTGGCTTTAAGCAACGGGATATTCGCAGCCAAACGAGAGGTGCGCTTATTAATGTCAGCGAAGGGTTGCAAGTAAGGTAAATGCACCATGATAAAAAATGATTGCTCAAATGGATCGAGGATCTGGTTCGCTTTATTAAGAATGGACTCCAGTTGGATAGCGAGCACCTCTTCAGATGACATTGGCTTATAAACGCTGCCCCCTATCTCTACCACATGACTGCGCACTCGTCCTTCATCAAACGGGTTCGCTAATAAGTTTTCGGAAAGCACACTGTGCAAATTCAATACAGTGAAACGATTGAACTCAACAGAATCGACATTATCAATCAACAATTCAATCGCTGATTTATGATTTAAAATCATCTGTGTTTCGATGATGTCTTTTCCTTGTGCAAACTGACCATGCTCAATTAACTCTACCGTGTCTAGTCGGCTATAGGTATTCCCTTCAAGATGGCTGGATGCCCAAGATAAATCGATTAGTAAACGATTGTAGATATCTCTTCCATACGTGCCCGCAGGCTGTGTCGCATAGATAGTTTTTCCCATGCGGTGTAACTGACGGCGAATAGGGTCAGAAAGGTAGTAAGTTTTATTTGGGGTGTAGTCATCTAAAAAATCACGTGAATAACCAACAGGATCACGCTCAAAAATAGGCTTACTTAGATAATGAAGAATGTCATAACTGTCAGGTGAAAGTGGGATTGATTTGGGAAAGCTATCGTGATCGTTATGGCTTGAATTAGCGGCCTCATCTTTAACGATGCGCGCAATGTATTGACGAGAACGACCGTCACCAATAGCTTCTATCTGTTTGTCTTCAATAAGTTTGTTAAGCCAGCGCTGAAGCGTACGACGAATTAACTCTGGATGAGCAATAATAATGTCTGAAATGGACACAGGATGAGATTGTTGCTCGATATAGCGTTGGATTTCAAACCTATTCACGACAGACACCCTTTTAATTGTGACATCTTTATTGATTTAAGTGTCACAATTATGGCGCATTTATCGTTTAGTGACAAATATTGTGTCACAATAAATATAGGCTTTCAGATTAATGCCGATTAATCTTACGCTGAAACAATTCGCTTTCGCGTTAATCTCCACTGTGTATGAAGATAAGAAGCTTAAGCGACATGAGATCTCTAAAGGAAACAAACATGAATCTAGGACAACTGCGAGAATGGGCAGGTATTGCGACCTTTGAACGTGGCGAGAGGCTAGCCAAATACGGGCACGTTCTTCATTACCATAACCATAACGGGCATATTACCGCGCAGGTACAAGGCACATACCTGTATGATGTTTCGGTCACAGATCATGATAACGTTGAATGCACATGCCCAGCGGCCGCTTACCAGCCGATTTGCAAGCATGCCGTCGCCACCTTGCTGGTACATGGCGGACATTACGCACAAGCGCAAACACCACTTGAAGCGCCCGCTCTCACTCTACCGGACGATGTTAAGGTGTACCAATGGCTTGCTTCACTTGATAAAGAGCGCTTGCTTGAGATGCTTCACAACCAGATTACCGATAACCCAACCCTGTTTGAAGCTCTGCAATACCGCTGCTATGTGGGCACACACAATGAGTCGCTCACCGCCAAGCAAGTAATCGCCCTGATTGATGAGGCTTTACCCTATGACTCGGCATGGGAGTACGATGAAGCCCATGTCTACTTTGATTTATTGAATGATAAATTCCATGCACTCGATCATGCCCTTGCAGGCCTGCCCAATGAAGATGCTTACCTTGTGGCTTGGCATGGGATCAGACGCCTAAATACCATCTGTATCGACTACGTCGATTCCACCAGTGGTGGCTATCAGACCACCTTAGCGCTATTGTCACAGCACATGATGGACGCTTTGACTGACAGCGACACGGCACTCACAGATAAACTATCTTTCATTATTCAAGTTATTGAAGCTCAAATTGATATCGATGAATCATTCTTAAAGACACTGGATCACAAAGCGCCCGCGCTCAGTATAGCCCTAGCCCAAGCCCTTCAATCTGACGCACTGGTAGAATACTTACCGCCCTCTACCGCCAGTGAGATTTGTCGCCACTACTCTCATACCAGCGCCGCTAAAGAGCAGTGGCAAGACGCCATTGCTTGGCTACTCAACACGGAGTTACGTTGGCACGATTGGCTTAAGATGGGACAGTATCACCTCAAGCTTTCACAATACTCACAAGCCCAACAATGCTTAATCCAGGCAGAAAACGATCTTAAAAATCCTGACCATTCCTCACTCATTGACTTCGCTTGTGAGTTGGCAACTTCGCAAGGGCAGCATACCAAAGCGTGGCAGATCCGTTGGCAACAATTTGAAATGCACCCTCACTTTACAACGTTACAAGAGCTCCAGGCCTTAATGGCAACCGAAAGAAAGCAAAGGGAACAACAACAGTCGGATGTAATTGAGCGGCTACTGAAACACGTCAAATCGAGCGCTCGTCACAATAGGGGGGTGGAGCTACTGGTCAACACGGCGCTGGACTACCATCGAACCGACATCTTGCTCGAGTGGGCGCACCACGAGGCCATTGGCTCACACTTAGGCGTTCAAATAGCGGACGCTCTGAGCCCAGAACACTATGATACGGCGTGCCAGCTGTACCATACGGCCATTGTAAACAAGGTGGAACAGACAAATAATGGGGGCTACCTCGAAGCGGTAAAGCTCATTGCGCGATTTAAGACTATGGCCAATGACGATAAAGAGCACCATGACCTCACCTGGCACCGATTGGTCAAGCAGTTAAAAAAGACAATGAGCAGAAAGCGTAACTTTATCCGCTATTTGGATGAGCGTTTTACGGTTCAATAAACCAGCTAGCCTTTTCCGAGGCGCGAGAGAGCACCTCAACGCTGCCCTCAATCGCGCGACTCGGCCTTCACGTTTATAACTCAGAAGGCCTAGAGTGATTTGGTTAAGTCGCTGATTCTCGCCATCAACACCAATCGATCTATGCTCGATTCTTTAAAGCCAAACTTTGTATAGAAAGACTGAGCATCATCGTCCAAAGCATGAACTAATATACCTGCCCCACCGACCACTTCCATTGCTGCCACGGAGCGCAAAATACAATCTTTGAGCAAACCAACTGCAATATGTTTACCTTGATATTTCAAATCAACAGCAAGTCTCGCCAGTACAACCATTGGTATTGGGTCGGGGCTATTTCGTTTTAAAGCACTAAAAGCGATATCTCTTGATACCGAGCCCATTGCGATAGCGTAGTAACCCACTACCGCGTTCCTTTCGGAATCAATGACGACATAAGTTTTCGCACTACCGCGGTTTTGACTTTTTAGCGCTTGTTTCTTAAGCCACAGATCGAGAGACTCAACACCACAACAAAAGGAATTGATATGATCACTGCCTCTAAGTAAGCGAGGTTGAATCAATCCCAAGGCGACTTCCTTTGGAATAAATCTTGAACACCCTCAAGAATTTTAGGTGGTTCATCAAACGCTTTTTCAAAAGCGTTAAATGCCTCTTGTTCTAATCTGAAATCTTTCTGATCTGCCAGTACTTTTTGAGCTTCATTCAAAGCGGCTTGCTGAATGAATACGGTTCTATCCACTTTCTGTAGGCTTGCCGCTGCATCAATAACATCACGGACGGAAGGAAATACTCGCATATTGATTGGGGCTGATTTGGTAGCCATAATAATTACCTGCGTATATCTATCACGTATACAATTATATCGCCACAAACTGTATAGTCAATAGATATACAATCTATCCTTTAGGCATAGTTTTACTTCTTCAATGCCTTGAAGATTCGCCATGTTCGGTCTAGATTTGTTGAAGGAAAGGTACACTACTTAGTCGCAGTGTACCTTTCCTTCCAATCAAAAAAACATATTTTCAGTAACGTCAAGTGGCACCATTTGTGCGGCTAATCTATCTCAACGGTTGGGATTGGGATTGAGATAAACTTATCACCAGCTTACCATTATCACCTGCCCTTACTTTCTATGTATTCGACACTCATCTTCTTTAAAACCAACATCGAACCACAAATACAATCAGGCAAACAACTCAGATGGATCCATTTTAAAAAATGGATTGTTAAAGCGGGACATCTCAATACGCTGCTTTAAACGCAACTGTAACTGTTTAACCGTTTTGACCTCTTGGCATTCAGCCTGGAGATCTTGTGCTACTTTTTGCAAATTATCACGGTACTCTCGTAACCCTTTCTGACGTGACGCTTTGTTCCCCCCACCAAACCGTTGCCAAAGGATACTTTTGATATCACCACCATGCTGAAGCTCTTGATAATCCATATTTAATTGCTCAATTTTTTCAGTCAGCGTCATCTTTAAGCGCTCAAGCATACCGTCATCCATCACCATCTCATGCTCAGGGAGGTGTTGCTGAGCCAGCATAAACAAGGCCACCACATCTTTGTCTTTCTTCGCTTGTGATAACTGCTGCATTAATGCGCTTTTCTCTGACTTCTTCTCTTCGTCCGTTTCTTTATCTGGGTGTAATTGCTTGGCCAGTTGGCGATACAACTTGGTTATCTGTTTATCGCTGTAAAGCGCGTTGCTCGCTTGATGATGTGACGGCTCGAAGTGTGCTTGGTCATCGGTTTGAGAGAAATAATCCTCACCTCCCCAATCGATGCCATCCTCTTCAACGTGTTCCTCTTCCATTTTTTCAGCCATCACGCTTTGCAGATAATCGTGAAACTTCTGAGGATCCTTGACCATGGCCATTAATTCGTCATCGCTGACATCCAGCTCGTAACCCAGCATCATGGATATCTCTTCGCGAAATCCCTCCACTTGCTCTTCCGTTATCAAGATATCTTCAGCTTGGTTCGATGGTAATGCCAAAAGCGCTTGGTTGAAGGATTCGCGTAACGCTATCGAGTCCACAGGGTTGAAGGGGTTTGACTCTAAAATGGTTAACTCTTCTTGTATCCAATCGTACAGAGCTTCACGTTGCGGCCCTTTAATCGTTTTACGCGGGATAAAAGTAAGCAGATGATGAATCCATTGCTCAGCCGCTCGGCACACTGCCTGCTCTTGCTTTTCAGCCGATGCTTTGAAGTCATGATAAAAATCATCCAACTTGGCTTGATAACGATCGATACGTCGTTGTTTTTTTCCTACCTCTTCCCATAACTGGTTAAGCTTATTCTTCTGCTTTGGGGAGGATGAGGTCGTTGCTAAAAAAGAAAGAGGGGCGGTTGTCATAATGCGCGAGTCGTTGAGAATGATACTCGTAGATTATCGCAAATTCATGGTTCGAAAAAGTCCGAGGTAAGGTTTTGATGATGCTTATCCGGTTATTAGGCTCTATCACCTTAAAGGTCGGTAACATTATTGCTTGTTGTGAAAAGAAGCTAGATAACGCCCCTACTCGCTGGGTATTGGATATGGTTATCTTCGATATAAACCTTAGTCAAGTCACTGTACTGGCTTGAGACGCTTCACCTTAGATCGGGCGTATCTTTTACTTCTTATGCCATATTGTCAGTGTCATCCGGCAGGCCGATGCTATGCGATTCACTTTTTTCTGGATTCCAGTTCACATTTACCGCACAAACAACGGCGACCTCCTTTATTTCTCTTGACCTCACAAATTACTCTTGATTTTATTATAAATATCAGTTCATTAATCGAACAACATTTCACTCTAAGATCATTCTGAGGTGGGCGCTTTGGGTTATATTGCGAACGAAAAAAGAAAAAATCGAAACAAACAAAGTGGCACTCCTTACCCTGAAGCCAAGCATACAGTCACTTCACTTGCCCGTATTTTCAAGAATTTGAACCGCCGCCAATTCCCTATAGAAAAACGCGAAAAGTTCTTTTTTGTTTTCATCTATCTATGGCTTACTGGAGAACTTTCGGCTTTAAGAAAACAAGAAAACAGCGCTAAGATCTCAAACTACACACTACCTGATCTTTTCCGCCTACAAGCTTACAAAACATGCCGAAAAAATGCGTTTAGAACCGTCATGCACGAGTCCACATCTTGGGTTGAATACGCCGTGGCTTACCCGGTAAAAGATAATATCGTCTATTTATGGCAACCCGTCCCCTCTCGACTCAATCCCTTTTTTCAGCGATTTATTTCCCAGCGTAACTATGAACGTCCTTTTTTAAGCTTGAAAGAAAAAACCGAACTCAAAACCATGATTGAGAGACGCTGGAAATATCACGGATTGGATGAATTAGAGCAGTCCGTGGGCCGAAAAGATAACCTCATTAACTATTTCAATATCTGCATTCAGAATGACAATCGCCTCTCCGCACTGCCTCGATATGTGCTTACTCATCAGCATCATAGGGTTCATCACGACCATGCTCGGTCTTACCAACAAGAATCCAGTGACCGAATACGAGCCAACATATTTCGAGCACATGAACGCTATATTGAACGCTTAATATTTGAGATAAGAGCATTAAACTTCGAAGAAAAATTTACCGTGGAAAGGCGAACAAAAGACCGCTCGGAAACAGAAAAACTCTACTTTGTGGATTCCACATTAGTTAATTCCACCCCTGCGACATTGAAAGCGCAGAACATTACGCAACTCAAGTATCGCGAAAAAGAATCCAAGCCAAGTTCAGCGGAGACACCTCTCTTAATAGGAAGCAATAGGAGCGTTGATGTGGTGACATTAGCGAGCTTGTTTCGTCAATTAGAGACAGAGATCCTTTCACGCACCGTGGCGAGTCAGGAAGATTCCTCCCTTAGCGCATTCATCTCTTATTACAATCTATGTACCTATCACCTTACGCTGTGTTTTTTGATCTGTACTGGCGTACGCCCCACCCACCATATCAGTATTGAGTCTCGGCGTTACTTTCCAGGGAAAAAAGCGAGTGTGTACGATAAGGGGCATTATCGTGAAATCTTCATCAATGAGTACCTTTCTGAGCAAATTCATCAATATCAGCGATTACAACAGAGGGTAATGTCGCGTTTATCCGCGCAGGCTTTCCAGTTAGAGAAAGACGTATTGTGGTACCTGATCGATGACAATCAAAAGGCGCAAACGGTCTCTGCCAGTCTCTTGCGCCAGTTTTTAAAACAACGAGGGGCGACCTTTGTGGCCTACTCGATACGACATACTTTTGCTCAATTCGCACTCGAACATGTTACCCCCTCTTCTTTGAGTAACGCTCAAATCGATAGACTGATGGGACACGCGAACCTCGGTGAAAATATCGGCAATGATCATATCTTCCCCCTGCATCGTCAACAGCTCGTCCAACACGTCAATCGTATTGCCTCGAACTTTAACTTACAAAAGGTGTGCTATGTCAGATAACGCAGCGCGCAGCGCGCCTTCAACCAGCCATAAAGACGATAAAGCCGCCATCCAAGCCTCTACTTCGCTCTTGCATGCGCTCTCTATCCAGCACATTGTGCATTACACGCAGCAAAACCATGCATTAACGCCATCAGAAGACGCCATAGAGTGGGTGTTACACCGTTGGCCAAACACTCAAGAATCCCGCCGTCAAGTCACGGAAACCACGTTAAGTGACATCAGACAACAATGGACACACCAACCGGCAAGACTCAAATCGAATTACCAAAACGCATTGACCGCCATCTTACTGTACCTGCACCATGCGCTTGGGTGGGAAATACCGAAAACAGAAGAAAAAAAACTGGTCGATCACGACGCCAAACTCTTTGAAAACATCACGTCTCATGCGCATGCGGCCTATCGCCTTCTTCAAGGGTACAACACGTTTTTAGAGACCTTTTATAAAAAGAGAACTCCGCTTAGTCAAGAGCAGGTCGCGTTAATCGTCGCGCTAGAAGTGGCCCCTTTGCCCATCGACTATCTCCATCACATACTTACGTCGCCAGATTGTATTGAAATCATAGATAACCGTCTCTATCTGCGCCTAATACACATCCAAGGCCGCCAAAGTAAAGGCCGGCCAGATAAAGAAGCCGATGACGCGTCGTTTACTCGCTACCACTTACCGCTCTCAGTTTATCGCGCCTTAACCACCTTCTACGAACAAAAGGCGGCCACGCTTTCTCATGCCTCAATGGGACTCAATCCGTTCAGAGACCGGCTTCATACCTTCACTGGTCAACTGCTCGCTGGCGCTGAGACACCTTCTATAGTGGGAGCATCCACCCATCTTTGTTCCAAGAGACAATTGCATTTTCTCTTTCAAGCCGTCTGGTATTACCGCGACGATGTGGTGCCAACGCTCTTAAAAGACATCGCTTACCCGACCAGACATGTGGCCTATGAGCTACAAAGCCCTTACATTCCCAATCAAAAAAAACAGATCGATGATATTTATACACAAACTTGGGATGACAAGTGGTATGAAAAAATCGAGACAGGCAAAAAAGAACAGTGGCCTCACCAGGCGCTATTAAATGATTTTAAGAGAAACGGAACCAAGCCAACAAACTACGAAGTGACGAAATGGCAAGTGCACAATGTCTTGCCTCAACTTGCTGCCCTGTTTGTGAGAAATCTTATTTTGTTCGGAGGTAAGCGGGTTAAAAATCTCGGCGATAGTACGCTGGCTCAATATTCAGGATTAAAGAAGATACTCGAGCCGTTCCCATTAAGCTTTGAAGCGAGTCAAAACCACGATGAACTCATGGCTTGGGCACACTGTACGTATGCCAAGCTCACCACTCCCAGTTCACAACAAAAACTCCGTCGTTTTTTTGAATTTTTAACGACGCAAGATTTAACTGACCACATCAATTTAAACGAACTGCACAACCCCACAGTTCCCATCAATGTGGACGCCAATTTCATCTCTATTGACGCGTTACACCACATTGTTCATGCCTTAGTCAGCAATACAAAAGGGCATTTCTTGCAGCGCTTATTCAGCGCATCGGCGGTCATTCTTGCGTATTTTGGCAAACTCAGACGCGGTGAGATAATACGACTGAGAATTAAAGACATTTGGCCCGCCCAAAAATCCGTCCCGAATCATGGTTCAGATGATAATCAATACTTTACGCTGCATATAACCCAGACGAAGGAAGGCAAAACGAAAAGCAGACAATCACGATGGGTGCACGTATACCTTCCCCCTGAGTTTGCCACGCTCATTCGTATGTGCATCAAACTCAAACCGAGATTGTCCGCTCGCGAGGGCATGACCAGCCGTTCCCCACAGATGCCACTCATTGGTTTTGAAAATGAAAGCACGACATCAAGACAGCAGCATTACTTATTACCCGCCACCAAAGCGATTAAAGCGATTTGTGGTGAAGATGCCCGCTTTCATCATTTAAGGCATTCTGGCACTTCGGTTTATCTTCTACAAAGCCTGCATTTCATCAGCTATGTCGTTGATGTCGATATGGGATTACCGCCCAAACTGCACGCTTTGATGACCCAAGAGGTATTGAAAGCGCAATTTCAACATTGGTTAGAACTGCAGGACACGCTGAGCCTTAATGATAATGTGTTGTTTGAAGAGCTCATTCGAGAAATCGGGCATAAACACTACGCCACGACACGTAAGCACTATGTCCATGGCATTGATTGGCTCTACCCGTTTTATCGCAAAACCGGCAATCAAAAAGAAGGCAAACACTACACTCGAGCAGAGCTCTGCTGGCTCTTGGGATTGAAGAAAGGATCGAACGATATTTCTCGACGCATCGCGAAGTTAGACGCGCAATACGCGCAGCTTTCAACCGAAGAAAAGAAGCATTACCCACTGTTATTCTCTGAAGAGGCCCTTCGCAACCACTTATTTCCACCAAAGCCCAAGGGCCAGCCCAACACCGTAGCAACATCGCACTTAACTACGCTGCTTACGGAGCTATCCGATAAAGCGTTACGTGCAAATCAACCGGATTGTCGCCCTTTTCCGAGTATTCAACACAGTTTACTTAAGACGCTTTTTTGCCAGCAGTTCAATCACAATAAAGACCGCTTCCTCATTTCAGACATCAGCACCGTTTGGGCTTACTCCAACAAGCATAAGCCTGAGGTTTCACGCAAAAAATGGGAGAAAGCCATAGGTAAAGTGAGACATATGGAGCTGATTGACGATGATGGAAAGCCGCATATTTTAATCAAGATGTCGACAAACCAAAAGGATGGCACCCTATTTCGAGAGGCCTTTAAAGTACCCGAGCTTCAGTTTTTTCACTCGACCTTTAACCTCATGGTGAATGAAAAGACAGAGCCGACGCGACAAAAGAAAAACATCCATGAACGCTTTGCCGATGAAAAAGATACGGTCCTTATCACTAAGAAAAACGAAGGAAGTACAGAGCTTCATATCGCACTCTCCCCTCGGGAGAGCATCACACTATCACCGCAAACGGTGCATTATATCTATGAGTATCTGACCTATTTTCAAACACACACAGCAAGAGTCATGAATGACATAGAGAAACCAAACGCCGCTCAATGTCAATGACGACGCCATCAGCCGATAAAGGAAATTGAATGAAAAATAAGATAGTTCAACTGCATATCAACACGAATGCAACCGCAACTTTAAAGCGCATTCAAGATCAACTCATCAACAAAAGCGACGATTTTTGCGTCAGCTTCTGTTTTGATTTTGACAAGAAACACTGCAAAATGGTCGGGGGGCATGCTCCTGAATATTCATTTGTCGCACTGGATTTGAATGACGACATCCTAGCGGTCAACACGCTACGCTCATTCTCACTATCGGGCGATGTCTTTGAGAACTGGCTTCGATCTGCAATCGACCTCCAACGCCTCACGAAAGAAGACTTCATTACCCTCCATATTGACTGCCATTTAAAAGAACCCAATCCTTCTATCATTATCTACGATACTAAGGAGGTCTCTCTTCCAAACGAGAAAAATGATACCGAGGCCATTCTTGCCCGCGCTTGTCGCCGTCAAATTAAGGCGCATAACACGTTTGAAGCGCACATTAAGTTTATTGATTCAGACATTCAGCGTGACTATCAAAAAATCACCAAGTCTACCTGTCAAAGCCTTATCCATGAGATAAAACCACATTTACCTTTCCAAATGATAGAGTTTGATCCGGGTACGAAAGAGCTCAAAATCATGCGCGATGATCAAGTTGATATCAGCAAGACAAATCTTAATATCGATCTCGGACATTCGTTCACTTCATCTGAACACGGCGTCGATCTTCTTGAGCACGTGCTCAAAAACACCGCAGATAAAGACATACTTATCCGACAAGAAAACAACCGACTTATTATCAAAACATCAGAACAATGCTCGCAACTATCGCTCGAGGAACTTGATGAATTTAAGCAAAAAGTGGCCGATACGCTTGATGTATTTTCCACCTTTACTATCGATATATCTCCGTTCAAAGCTGAAGTTAGAGCTTTACGCAGCTACCTTGACGTTCGTTCTCAAGACATTGCGTATTTTGTGATCCAAAAAGAGGATTCGTTCTTAGTCGCGCAAGTTGAAAATGAAACTCATGCCAAACCCATTTTAGTGTCGAGTTTATCCATGAAAAGCAACGAGCAACTCATTGTACAGTTTCATTTAAAAGAGTTTATCGACCTGAGAATATCTAATCTAACTGAAATGAAAGAGATGAAAGTCAGTATCTATAAAAACGACCGACTCGAAACGTATATGGGATTCTTTGACGAGGCTAAAAAACATATCCCAACACAATCCCTTTCTGTCGAAATGATTAACAATGCGCAGATAATCCGAGAGATCAACCGCAAACTGGATGATTATCACAAAGATAACGGCTTGGCTAAACCGGAAAAAACAGGAGAAAACCACACTTTAGATTTAGAGGCAATGTTTTAAAACTTGCCACACAGTGCAAACATTTGCGCATAAAAACCGCCACAAGCACTGGACATTAATACAGTATAGATCTAAAGTAAATGATGAAACTTTATACAAGCAGGGACGGAGTCATTTAACAATGAAGCCGTAATACACACCCAAGTTTGAGAAGAGTAAAAATGCAGTTGGGATAGGAAGGCGGCAACCTCCCTACCCCGCACCGGCTGCCCGAGTTTAAACGACCCAGCCGATGGCTCGATTCTAGCGAATTCCATTGGTGAGGGACAGATCTATTTAGAGATCTAAAACCAATGGAGGCCACTATGGCTCATATTCGCGTACGTCCTAACGGGCGCATTCAGTTCGATCTTCATTTGTACGGTCAGCGCTTTCGCGAAGGCACCAAACAAATGGCGACCCCGAAAAATTTAAGGCTTGCCCAGGCCACACTCAAGCAGATGAACGCCGAGATTGACCTTGGCACCTTTCAATACCGCGACTACTTCCCACACAGTAAAAAAGTCGACCTGTTTGAATCCTTACAGCGAGATAAATACCCCGACCGTCTTTATCCGTTTTTCAATGATTTTGCGAACCAGTGGTTTGAGCGTCAAAAAGGCAACTGGAAACGTAGTTATCAAAGCGTGGTCAGAAACACACTCGAACACTACCTCATTCCGCACTTTGGCAATACGCTCGTTTCCGAGGTGTCACTGTCTCAAGTGGAGTTTTTCCGTCAAACGCTACAAGAAACAAAAAAAGGTAATGGCGAGCGCAAACTCACCAACAAACGCATTAATAATATTTTGTGGCCACTTATTGCGATACTTAGTCTTGCCGCTGAAGAACATGACTTTAAATATCCATTTCGACGCTACAAATCCCTCAAAGAAGAGAAAGCGGATTCCAAGCCAATGACGATGGAAGAGGTTCGCTGCTTTTTAGAGTGCTGCGATGAGAAGTGGCATGATTACTTTTTACTGAGGTTTTGGACTGGGATGAGAAGCTGTGAGGTGCATGGACTACATTGGGAACACATTGATTTTGACCATCGATTGATTCGTATTAGACAAAATTATGTGAATGGGGAAGTTTGTGATGTGAAAACGCCCAAGTCACGTCGCGACTTACAAATGTGCGATACCTTGTACGCGGCGTTAAAGCGTCAATGGGAGAAAAGAGAAAACGACAGTCCATTTGTATTCCCATCAAATACAGGCAGAGGGTTAGATACTCACTATATTAGCCAGCGAGTATGGCACCCAACATTGGCCAAAGCAGGACTTCAACGCCGCCGCGCTTACGAAACTCGTCATACAGCCGCAGTCTTACACATTGCCGCGCATGAGAATCCACTCTATATCTCTCACAAACTCGGGCACAGCGACACCAAGCTTCTTTTTGAGGTGTACGCACCTTACGTCGCGAATGCTTCCCGTCAAGATGGGATAGCTTTTAACAATATGATGTTAGGAGGTGCAGCATGAGTACTCCGGTAAGTAGCACGCTCTCATTTCTATCCACATTTGAAAAGCTTGATCAGTTACTATCGTTTGATGGCGCTACCGATAATATGTTAGCGGTCATTGCATTGGGGGGATTATCTCAAAAAGTTCGTCAATTATGGTGGACATCAGAAGACCGTTTTTCTATAACACCTAGCGCACCACTTCAAGACATGCTTTCACTGTATGCCCAGCGATCTTGGCAAGAAATACGTCACAATGTAGAAATCTATCAAGCGCTTTCCGAATATGTGAAAATGTGTTTTAGCGATACCCCATGTTTTCAAAGTGATATTCACCTACACCACCGCTACCCAGAATTGCCACTCATTAAATTCTGGCTAGCCTCGGCATCATGTTGCTGTCGCAAAGCGCCAATAGAGCAAGATGTTCTTTGGCATAAACACTTGCAACTGACTCAGTCGCTGTGTATTGCCGCAGAACTTCAAAAACAGAACCAGCAGTGCTTAGTGTATTACCACCAAACCGCGATAATGGTGATAGAGCTAGAAACACATAAAATCGTCATGCTAGCACATAAAGCCTTTCCACCATTTTCACTGCACAACTTTAACGTACAGTTTTTTCCATATCCTAACTAGCCGGAAATTTAAGTGTAATCAAAAAAACACTCACGCCTTACGTAACCTTAAACGAAAAAACCCACCAACACATAAAGTATTGGTGGGCTTTTAAAGATAGAGAAACGACGATTAGTTTGCGTTTAACTCAATAACAGTATCGTTTTTAAGTTCATCTTGTGTATCTCGAATTTTGGCGTTCCACACCAGATCTCCAATTCCATCGGTTGGATTAAAACCCGTTGGTGTATCAAGTAAAATTTGGCGGATATCTTCATGGCTAAAATCATGACAAGCGCTATCAAGCTTATTCAAAATTAGCTCAAATTCACTGAATGGTAGGAAGATTTCTTTTGCCGTCATGATACGCTCATGAGCAGTACCTTCGACATTGTCGCCAATCAATAGCTCTTCATAAAGTTTCTCTCCAGGGCGTAAACCTGAGAATTTAATCTCTATATCACCATGTTGATTCTCTTCATTCTTAACTGACAAGCCAGAAAGCTTGATCAAGTTTTCCGCAAGATCAGTGATCTTAACTGACTCACCCATATCAAGAACAAAGACATCCCCTCCTTTACCCATCGCGCCTGCTTGAATCACCAATTGCGCGGCTTCAGGAATGGTCATAAAGAAACGGGTGATCTCTGGGTGAGTAACCGTGAGAGGGCCGCCCGCTTTAATCTGCTTTTTAAATAGTGGTATGACCGAACCTGAAGAACCAAGCACATTACCAAAACGTACCATACAAAAACGTGTACCGTTCTTTTTCTGGTTTTCTTGCTCAGCTAAAGCTTGCAGACCTAACTCAGCCATGCGTTTGGTTGTGCCCATCACATTGGTTGGACGCACCGCTTTATCTGTGGAAATCAGAACAAACGACTCAACGCCTGCTTCAATGGCCGCTTTCGCGGTGTAGTAGGTGCCGTACACATTATTACGGACGCCTTCCACAACGTTATATTCAACCAGAGGAACGTGTTTATAAGCCGCTGCATGATAAACCGTCTGCACCCCAAAGGAATTCATAGAAGTTAATAAGCGATGTGAACGCTGAACTGAACCTAATAATGGTACTATTTCAGTGTCATAACCCTTGGTCTCTTTCACTAAAGAGAGTTCACGATCGATTTGGTACAAACCAAACTCTGAAACCTCAAAGAGAACCAATGTTTTAGGCTGTTGCTTTAAGATTTGACGGCAAAGCTCTGAACCAATCGAGCCACCGGCACCGGTTACCATCACCACTTTGCCTTTAATGTTGGCTTCCATCAGAACTTGCTGAGGCGCAACCGCATCACGACCCAGTAGATCTTCAATCGGTACATCCGTCAGTTCATCAATTTTCGCTTTGCCCGATACGATATCCGCCATATCTGGCACGGTCTGGATCTCGACCGGCAGTGGTGCTAATAAGTCTAAGATTTGCTTACGTCGAGCGCGAGATGCACTTGGGATCGCAAGCAAAATCTTAGAAATGTCATATTTTTCAATCAACGCTTGAGTTTTATCTAAATCGACGACAGGTAATCCTAGGATCATCGTATTGGTGAGCGTGTCATCTTCATCAATAAACGCTCGAATACGATAATTTTCAGAGGCGCGCAGGGCAACCGCTAATTGTCGTCCTCCAGAGCCCGCCCCATAAATAAGGACCTCTTTACGAGTGTCTTTTGACGTTGTCGCCACAAGATTTCGAACCACAAGACGAGAGCCACCACACAATAACGCCAAATAGGCCCCATAAATAATTGGAACGGTACGAGGGATCGGCTCTTGCAAGTAATAAGCGAATACAGCCAAGGCTAACGCCGACAGTACCGCACCAGCCGTCACCACAAACAGGGCTTGAAAAGTGAGATATCGGAGAACCGCTCGATACAGTCCTATTTTGGTAAAAATAAGTACGGTTGATATGACCGTTAAGCCAATCAGTATTACATTATCACCATCACTCAAAAACCTTACATCACCCAACCGGGTCCACAAAGCGACATGCAGAGCAAACAAGATAAGCAAAGTGTCGATAATCACACTGATGACCCGCTTATGTAAGCGAGAGAGCTGCCAGATAAAATTTAGACGTTGCATAAAGTTATTCTTATTTATTGGTATTTACGGATTTATATAAGGAGTATAAATGGGAGCTGATTGAAGCGTTGTTCGTTTACAGACAAAGTAAATCAATCATAAGAACGACGCATTCTACTCTCAATGTCTTGTCGATAAATACCCCAATAGTCTCAAATTTAAGCCTATTGGGGTATTTATGGTGCGTCTCAAAAAAGGATCCTAGACGATCAAACGTCTCACGCCTGAGACACTCTAATCACTAAGCCAATGATTACTAGAGTAAAGGCGACAAGACCAACGATCTGTTCTAATGGTGCGCACTATTGGTGTCCATTAATCAGAGCCGAACAAATCACGCGTATAAACTTTGCCTGCAACATCTTTAATTTCATCGACCATACGATTTGAAACAATCACGTCACAGCTATTTTTGAATTCCTGCAAGTCGCGTATGACTTTTGAATGGAAAAACTCATCATCTTCTAAAACTGGCTCATACACCACCACTTCAACACCTTTCGCTTTGATACGTTTCATCACACCTTGAATACTCGATGCTCGGAAGTTATCTGATCCAGACTTCATGATAAGACGATAGATACCAACACTTTTAGGCTTCTTACTTAAAATCGAATCAGCAACAAAATCTTTCCGTGTAGTGTTTGCATCAACAATGGCTCCGATAATATTATTTGGAACATCTGCATAATTAGCTCGCAATTGTTTGGTATCTTTAGGTAGACAGTAACCACCGTAACCAAACGAAGGATTGTTATAATGAGAGCCAATACGTGGGTCTAAACCAACACCTTCAATGATTTGACGAGAGTCCAACCCATGAGATTCAGCATAAGTATCCAGCTCATTGAAATAAGATACTCGCAGTGCTAAGTAAGTATTAGAAAACAGTTTCACCGCTTCAGCTTCTGTAGAGTCAGTAAACAAGACTTCAATGCCTTGTTTCTTCGCTCCTTCAACCAATAAATCAGCAAATACTTTAGCTCGCTCACTGCGTTCACCTACAATAATACGAGAAGGATATAGGTTGTCATAAAGCGCCTTACCTTCACGTAAGAACTCTGGAGAAAAAAGTAAATTATCACACCCGAGTTCTTCTTTAATACGAGCAGTATAACCCACAGGGACGGTAGACTTAATAACCATTGTAGCATTTGGGTTAATCGCCATGACATCTTTAATTACAGCTTCAACCGATGAAGTATTAAAGTAATTACTATCTACATCATAATCTGTTGGTGTTGCGATGATGACATACTCTGCGTTTGAGTACGCTAAACGTTTATCTAGTGTTGCAGTGAAGTTTAACGGTTTATTCGCTAAAAAGTCTTCAATCTCAACATCGACGATGGGTGATAATTTATCGTTAAGTAGTTTCACTTTTTCTTCAATAATATCAACCGCGACAACTTCATGATGTTGGGCCAACAACATCGCATTTGATAAGCCTACATAGCCTGTACCGGCAATTGCAATTTTCATAAATAGCCAAACATGTTTGTAAATTAAAATAAAATAGGGATATATTCTTGTAATAAGTTCTACTTAACAGCGTCACCAGAACCACTGCCAGTTACCGTCATCAAGATATACTTAAAATAATCTTTCAATGTCAGTGACTCAATCATTTGTTTATCGACTTTAGCTAACAACTCTGGCGTAGACATATCGATATTTTGCACTTGAGCTAATCCAGTAACCCCCGGTAACACATCATACACGCCTAGTGCATCACGCTCTTTAATCAACTCTTCTTGGTTAAACAAGTTTGGACGAGGACCAACTAGGCTCATTTCACCTTTCACAACGTTAATCAATTGCGGCAATTCATCGATCTTAGTTTTACGTAGAAAATTACCAAGCTGAGTAATTGATGCATTACTTGCTAGGTGGCTTGCTACTGATTTAGTTTCAACACTCATGGTACGAAACTTAATCAGTTTAAATGGTTTCTTATTACGCCCTACACGTTCTTGAATAAAAATTGGTGAACCAGTATCAAACATACCGATAATGGTTACAACAACAAGAACTGGCCATAGGAAAAACAACCCAAAAAAAGAAGCTAGAAAATCGATTAAACGAATCATGTTACTTATTACCTCTTTTATTTAAAATATAGTCAGCGGTTTCTTTAAAGCCACCTTGTAAAGACTGGGGAGGTGTCCAGCCTAATGTTTCTTTTGTATGAGAAATATCTACTTGTAAAGAACCAATAAGGCGATCAACCACATCTTCTTTTTTCAGTAACTTACCCGCAAGTTTGTAGCACCAAACAGGAACAGGCAACTGGAAGTTTCTCTTACCACAAGCAACTGACATTTGTTTTACCATTTCAGAAGTAGAAACATCATGATCATCTGAAACTAAAAACACTTGGTTTTTCGCTTTAGGGTGCTCGATGCAGGTAACAGTTAAATCAACTAAATTTATCACAGACACTAAGCTACGCTTATTTGAATTAATTAAACCAAATGGCAAAGGTAAACCTTTAGAAACCAAATTCATTAAAGATGCAAAATTAGCTTTAACACCAGCACCATAAACTAAGGTTGGCTTGATGATTACAACGTCTAACCCAGTATCTTGAGCTAGATCTAGTAATTGAACTTCAGCTTCAGACTTCGATTGACCATAAAAATCTTCTGGGAGTCTAGGGCTTTCAAAGCTAAAAGGAGGTTTGCCGTTAGTATGTTCACCATTGGTTTTGACACTACTGATAAAAATAAATCTTTTAACACCAGACTCTACAGCTTGTTTAGCTAAATTCAGTGTTCCTGCTGTATTAACTTCTCGATAATCATTAAGAGGGTCTATCGACTCATCATCCATTATATGAACTCGAGCAGCACAATGAATAACCGTATTACACTCCTTCAAACCATCTGTATAATCGGATGTGCTGTTAATTTCAGCCTGCAAAAAACGATGCTTAGATGGGTTTTTAGGTGAGCCACGATCAAGTAACGAAAGTGTTTGATCTCCAAGTCTGTTAACCAAATGACTGCCTAAAAAGCCATTGGAGCCTGTTATGAATATCATTTAAAAACCAGTCCTAGTAATTTTTCCGGGTACTTGCTCAAGATTGATAACCACGAACACGGCATCCCATTCTTCTTGCAAGAATGAATAATTTCTTTATTTAGCAGTATATTGGCAGAAATTCCTGATGTACTTACTCCTCCCTCGCGCATTTTTACCACCTCTTTATCAAGATAAGCAAGGGACGCTTGAGGTAAAGAGAACACTCGTACCAAATAGTCAAAATCTGCCGCAATTTTATACTCTAATGAGTATTCTCCAACCTGAGAAATAACATCTCTCTTAAGGTAACACGACGGGTGAGCAGGCATAAAACCACGAGAAAACTTAGCCTTATGAAACCCCTTAGAAGAATAATGTCGCGTTTTTTTGCTTAAAGTCTCATTGTAGAAACCAATATCAGCATAAACCCCATCAGAACCCTGAGCTAGAGCAGCAATCTCTTCAATCGTAAAGGGGGTATAAAACACATCATCTGAATTCAAAACACCGATAAGTTCTCCAGTTGCTAGAGACATTCCTTTATTCATCGCATCATAAAGACCATTATCTTTTTCAGAGATAATAACACCAATGGAGTCTCTATATTCATTAACAATATCCATAGTGCCGTCTGACGAACCACCATCAATAACAAGGTACTCAATATCGCTGTACGATTGACTTATTACAGATTCAATTGTATCCCGTATTGTTTTTTCTGCATTGTAACAAACCGTAATAATAGATACTTTCATATACACCTTAATAATAAGCACGGGCCATTTGCCCTTTACCTAATACTGAATAGTTTTCTGTAGCAGCGGGAAGGGCTACGGACTCTCCCTTCATTACCAATCGACTTTCTGAGCCCACTATTACCGTAACATTACCTGATAAACAAAATAATATCTCTGCAGAAGATACTGATATATCAATACCTTCATTCGGAGTTAAGATATCAAACTTAAAATCTTCAACAGAAATAGGGTAAACTTCTCTCCCTTCGATATTTTCTGGCTTCATTGTGAGTTCAGAAAAAGGAATTGGCTCAAACTTGGTATTATTTACTAACTCTTCCACATCAATATGCTTTGGTGTCAGACCCGCTCTGAGAACATTATCTGAGTTTGCCATGACTTCAATCCCTAATCCGCGAATGTAGGCATGAGGAGTTTCAGCATAAAGAAACATTGCTTCACCAGGCTTAAGCTCAATAACGTTCAAAAATAAAGGCGAGAATAACCCGATATCTTGCGGGTACAGCTTTTGAAAACGCTCAACGAGCGCTGCCTCTTCAGGGAATTCACTACCATTTATTTTTAATGAGGAAATTAACTCTGAAATTGCTTTGTGTTTTTTCTCACCATTTAATGAAAGTAATGCTGAAAAAAACGCTTTGAGGCTCGTTGAACATGGTTTGTCTTTAAAAGGAGTAAAGATGTCTTCAATAGAAGCAATACCCAGATACTCAAAGAATGTAACGATGCTCTCAAATTCTCGAAAGCCATTCATCGCTAAATAGGGTGTAATCGCATAAACCAATTCTGGCTTATGGTTGTCGTCCTTATAGTTACGACTTGCCGCATCGAATGGTATTGCTTTCTTATTCTCGAGAGCAAAGCCTTGCACAGCCGCAGATTTAGAAGGGTGCACCTGCATCGAGAGCGGTTCTTCTGCTGCGAGAATTTTCATAAGAAAGGAAAGTGAGGAGGTAGATACCTTTGTTTGTTTACCTAACCAATATTCAGGGTTCTGAGTAATCGCATCACACAAGCTAACATCAATATCGTTAACAACAATACTAGAACTGGCTAGAGGATGAGCCCCCATCCAAAGCTCCGCTTGATGTTCAGAAGTTGGATTATCAATCCCAAAGTAATCATGAATCGCAGTTCGACTCCCCCAGGGGAAGTTTTTTATTGTGTTCTTTAACGTGTAAATCATAGAAAATGGCTCTCAAAAAAGTAGAGCTACGTCTTAATCACATAGCTCTTCTCTCGGTTATTTATTAGGGTAAGCTAAATTAATTGAATCTTATTTAGCACTTGCCCGACTAAAACAATCGCCTCTCCCATTCGTTCAGCTTCCGCATAGCAGCGAAGCTCTGGCGCATTCCCAGACGGACGTAAGTGGATAATAGTATTATTCGATAGTTCGATTCTTAGACCATCCGTGTTATCAATAGAGGCTGCATCAAGGTTTTCAAAGCCCAGTTTATCTAATAGTTGCTCAGTATTCTCGCGACCACTCTCTAATATCGATAAACTCTTCTCCGTTGCAAAGTTTTGAATGCGGTCACTATGTGTAAAGCGCTGTGGTAAATTACTTACCAAACTTTCGACCGATGATTTTTTCGCAAGGAAAAGTAACATTAGCGCTGGCAAAACTGCGTCCCGGGTTGGCAACGCCTTCAGAGTCCTTCCATTCACCAATACATCACTTCCTAGCAAGTATCCGCCGTTAGCTTCAAACCCTGCAATTCTCTTATAGGTTTTTGCTAATTCAGAAAACTCAGCGATAACATAAGGAGAACCAATACGAGTTTTAGAAACAGCTTTGAATCCAGGAGACTCT
Source organism: Vibrio genomosp. F6 (assembly GCF_005146325.1). NCBI lineage: Bacteria > Pseudomonadati > Pseudomonadota > Gammaproteobacteria > Vibrionales > Vibrionaceae > Vibrio > Vibrio genomosp. F6. The sequence goes on from NZ_SYUT01000012.1 coordinate 25,158, forward strand.
GCGATAATAGTGTTGCAACTTACAGGTATTGCTAATGCATCTACTTGAAGCGCTTTCGAACAAAGCAAGCCGAGGATATCACCTCTCAACCACTCACCATTTTCATCGGCAACTAAAGGACGATCGCCGTCTCCATCGGTAGAGAAAATAAAATCTAAATTATACTGCTTGGACCAAGACCGTGCTTTCTCTTTGTCAGACTCAGCTACAGCTTCAGTATCAATTGGAACAAACTCATCAGTACGTTCCAATGAAATGACGTCAGCTCCAAGCGATTCAAAGAGCCCTTTATAAATATCTCTCCCTGCGCTTGAATGCTCATAAATACCGACACGCTTTCCTGCTAGTAAATCTGCGTCAAACAATTCGGTATAACGCGTTAGATAAAGCTCAGCCGCTCGAAAGTCTACCGTTAACTTAGGCAGCTCATTGATAGCACTAAAGTCAACTTTTTTAGCTAAGATTGCTTGTTCATCTGCTTTAGTGATCTCTCCATCAGGACGATAGAACTTAATTCCATTGCGATCAAATGGGATATGAGATCCAGTAACCATGATACAAGGCATATTGTCTTGCATTGCGGTAAACGCCAGAGCAGGGGTAGGTATAACACCGTAGTAAATGGCCTCTACACCTGCATCAGTAAGCGCTTGAATTACAGCGCTTGCCATTTCTGGGCTGCTAGGGCGATTATCAATTGCCACAGCCATTTGAGTAAAAGAAAAATTGCTACGCATTGACGCGACAAATGCGTGAGTAAATGCGGCACAAACGTCCGATGTAAACTGAGTGACGAGCCCTCGCGCACCACTAGTACCAAATTGAACGCCTGAAGCACTAAGCACTTCACTACTGATTAATTTTGTTGTCATCATTTCTATCTCAATAGGTAGTTAGTAGTCGCCGCCAGACGCAGATGCTTGGGTATCAAAACGAACAATATCGTCTTCTTCTAAGTATGAACCTGAACGAACTTCAATAAGCTCTAAAGGCACCTGTCCCGGATTTTCTACAGAGTGCGGAGTCCCCACCGGAATATAAGTTGATTGGTTTTCAGTTAGAAGAAAGGTTTCATTACCTTTTGTCACTTTAGCCGTACCTGATACAACAACCCAATGCTCAGCTCGGTGGTGGTGCATCTGCAGTGCTGTTTTTTCTTTTGGCTTAACCAGTACTTGCTTCACATGGTAACGCTCACCCTCAGATACCATCTCATGGGAACCCCATGGGCGATATACCTCTTGATGTTGCTGACACTCCGCTCGGTTTTGTTGTTTTAGCTGATTTACTATCGACTTTACATCTTGAACCTTATCTTTATCCGCAACTAGTACCGCATCTTTCGTCTCTACAACGATGAGGTTTTCAACACCAACGGTAGCAACGAGTTTATTCTGTGAATAAATGTAACTATTCCGAGTTTGTTCAGTTAACACATCACCACGAGTTGCATTTCCCTGTTCATCTTTGTTATTAACTTCCCAAAGCGCTGACCAAGAACCAACATCACTCCAGCTTGCATTCATAGGAACGACAACCGCTTTTTCAGTTTTTTCCATTACCGCAAAATCGATTGATTCATCTGGGATCTGTGAGAACAATTCAGATGACATGCGGATAAAGTCAAGGTCATCAAAATGACTATCATAGGCACTTTCACATGATTTTAAGATATCTGGTCGGAACTTCGCTAACTCTTCAAGGTAAGTCGATGCTTTGAATAAGAACATACCGCTGTTCCATAAGTAACTACCATCCTCTAGATACTGCTTTGCCGTTTCGAAATTAGGCTTTTCGACGAAACTATCGACGCTAAAACCTCGACTTTCATCCGCAACGGTAACTGTATCGCCGGTTTTAATGTAGCCATAGCCTGTTTCTGGCGTATTCGCCTTGATACCGAATGTAACCATATCACCACGTTGCGCATAAGGAATTGCAGCTTGCACCGATTGATGGAAAGATTGAGTATCTTTAATCACATGATCAGCAGCAAGAACCAGCATCAACGCATCTTCACCTGAAGTTTGGTTTGCAGTTAGGGCAAATTTGGCTGCTAGAGCGATAGCAGGAGCAGTATTACGCCCAACGGGCTCTAATAGTATTCCACTATGGTGGCTATCAATACGGCGAAGTTGTTCAGCAACTAGGAAGCGATGTTCTTCATTACAGATAACAAATGGAGCATTATGCTCTAGGCCAACCATGCGACTAAGCGTTTGTTGAAGCATGGTTTGCTCACCGGTGACTGCTAGAAATTGTTTAGGATATTTCGCTCGAGATAGAGGCCATAAACGGCTACCTGAACCGCCAGCCATAATTACAGGAATAAGCATAGTCAACTCGTTGTTTTTAATTAGGTGATGTTTTAGTTATTTTTTAAAGTACCATTTGGTATGAATATGTACTTTATCACTGGTCAATAGTTCATCTTGTTTATACCAGTGGTAACGGGAATGCTGTACATTCGTAGGTAAGTTCAATTCAGAGCGAATGACAACAAGCTTATAAGCGATCGCGACGTAATGAGTCGTAAATGCATTGCCAAATACATTGTCACCATAGAGGTGAGTATAAGGCCCTAACAGTATAGCTTGAGAGAACTGAAATTCATGTCCAAGCTCCTCTAAAGTTAAACGAGCAAAGGCATCTTCAAGCTTTTCATCCTTAAGAATGCGACCGCCGGGAACGAACCAGAAACCTTGAGCGGGACGATTTAAACGTTCTCCAAGTAAAATTTGACCACTTTCGTCCTCAATAACTAAATCAATTGAAACTAATGGCGTACTTTCAATTACTTCAGAGAATCGTTGTTTACTTAAAAACATAGGCTTTGTTTGAGTCCTTATACTAGCTCTACCCTCGGTACTTTAACCGCGATAATTTTCCTGATTTTCTAGGAACCACTGGTAAGTCATTGTTAAACCATCTTCTAGACTCGTCTTAGCTTCCCACCCTAAGCTCTTCAAACGTGAAACATCCATTAACTTACGAGGCGTGCCGTCTGGCTTCGTAGTGTCAAATTCAATTTTGCCTTCAAAGACTACCACCTTTGCCACAGTCTCAACGAGCTCACGAATAGTGCAATCGACACCGGTACCTACATTTATGTGACTGAGCATTTCTTGGGTATTCTCTTGATATACCTCTTGAGCGAGGTTCATCACATAAATAGAGGCTGCCGCCATATCATCGACGTGCAAAAATTCTCGCTTCGGTTTGCCGCTACCCCACGCCACAACTTTACTGTCAGCATTTAATTTCGCTTCATGGAAACGTCGTAACAACGCAGGAATAACGTGAGAGTTTTGTGGGTGAAAGTTATCATTCTCACCATACAGATTTGTTGGCATGACTGAACGATAGTTGCGACCATATTGGCGGTTGTAAGACTCACACATTTTAATACCTGCAATCTTAGCGATTGCGTAAGGTTCATTAGTTTCTTCTAGAGTGCCCGTCAATAAAGAGTCTTCACGCATCGGTTGTTGTGCAAACTTTGGATAGATACAAGAGGACCCCAAAAATAATAAATCTTGAACACCATGTAGATGCGCAGAGTGAATAATATTGTTTTGAATCGTCAAGTTTTGGTAAATAAACTCAGCAGGGTACGTATTGTTGGCAACAATTCCACCGACCTTCGCAGCCGCAAGATAAACTTGATCAATATGGCTAGCTGCAAAAAATTTATCGACAGCGAGCGCGTCAAGCAGGTTGAGTTCATTACGCTCCCTAGTGATAACTTCTACAGAGCTGTTTTTAGATAACTGGCGAACAATAGCAGACCCAACCATCCCTTTATGACCAGCTACAAATACTCTTTTCATACTAGTACCGATAATTTAAATAGAAAAAGCAGAGCCCGAGTTAAAGAGCTCTGTAATATAAACGAATCAGTTTTACTGCATAATTAGCTTTCTAGAGAGATAGCAACGTCAAAACCGTACTCTTTTAGAACTGCGTGTTGCTTTGCTTTGTCAATATCAGACGCGACCATTTCTGAACACATCTCTTCGACTGTGATCTCTGGAGTCCAGCCAAGCTTGGCTTTCGCTTTACTTGGGTCGCCAAGCAGTGTTTCTACTTCTGCGGGACGGAAGAATCGAGGGTTTACTTTTACAATGACATCACCAACTTTTGCTTTTGGTGATTTTTCTTCATCAATAGCAACAACAGTAGCGATCTCGTCAATACCTTTACCAGAAAACTCAAGTTCTATACCCGCTTCCTTCGCTGACAAACGAACAAACTCGCGTACAGAGATCTGCTTACCAGTAGCAATCACAAAATCTTCTGCTTGATCCTGCTGCAGCATCATCCATTGCATGCGAACGTAATCTTTAGCGTGTCCCCAGTCGCGCAACGCATCCATATTACCGAGTTCAAGACAAGATTCCAGGCCTTGAGAGATGTTAGCAATAGCACGAGTAATCTTACGGGTTACGAAAGTTTCACCACGGCGCGGTGACTCGTGGTTAAACAAAATACCATTACATGCGTACATACCATATGATTCACGGTAGTTAACCACAATCCAGTATGCATACATTTTGGCTACAGCATATGGAGAGCGTGGATAAAAAGGAGTTGTCTCACGCTGAGGAATTTCACGAACTTCACCATACAGCTCTGAAGTTGAAGCTTGATAAAAGCGAGTTTTCTTTTCCAAGCCGTTGATACGAATAGCTTCAAGAAGACGAAGGGTACCCATACCATCTACATCAGCAACATATTCTGGGGACTCAAAAGAAACAGCCACATGTGACATCGCACCTAAATTGTAAATTTCATCTGGTTGGATTTCTTTAACCAATCGAATCAAGTTTGAAGAATCCGTTAGGTCGCCATAGTGCAATTTAATGTTAGCGCCATCATTTACCAGCGCATCAATACGTTCTGTATTGTATGATGATGCTCGACGAATAAGACCATGAACTTCATAACCTTTTTCAACCAAAAGTTCGGCCAGGTATGAGCCGTCTTGACCAGTAATACCAGTGATAAAAGCCACTTTTTTTGACATTCTTAAAATTCCTCAATCAATCTGTCTACACGTTCAACGTGATTTTGTATAGAGTTAACTGTTAATATTTTTTCGTAATTCTTTCTTATCATTTCAGAATCACGATCTTCTATCGCTTTTTTTATTTCTTTAAATAAACTAAAAACATCCCTTGGTTCAGCAAGATATGCTTCTTTATCATTTATATAACTTGGAATATAGTTATGTTTTGTGGTTACTACTTGGCAACCACACCCCATAGCTTCAAATATAGATAACGGTTGCGCCTCGGTTTTATAAAAAGTTGGTAAGCAGAATATATCCGAATCAAAAAAAACTTTTTTCTTTTGAGCTCCCTGAATCACACCTCTATATTCTATAAAATTAAATTTTGACATAAGAATTTCAAACTGATTTTTTATTTTTATCTTTGATAAAAAATCATCGGATGCATAATCCCCACAAACAATCAATTTAACATTAAACCCTGATGAGTTTAACTCTTCAATTGCAGAAACAAGATGCGTTATCCCTTTTGAATACATTATATTGGACATGTACAATATTTTAATTTCATTCCCTTTCAATATTGATTTGCATTTTTCATTTAACTCAATGGATGAAATGTTAATTTGTGAAAAGTTTTCCACAATCTCAATTTCCATGTTTTTATAATTAGAATATTGTTCAACCATAGAATCAGTTAACACAATTGATTTATCAACACACCGATAAACATAATCAATCAATCGTTTTAATTTACTACTTTCCCTAAATGATACAAAGTCCGCACCATGTAGATGATTTACTATTTTCCCTTTGCATATACATTTAAAAAGTAGCATAAAAACGCTATCGGAAATAAAACCAAAATTGCTTCTAGAAGTAGTTATGTACATTACAGTAGCATTATTTGTTGCAATAAAAATAAAAAAACTGAAAAACAATCTGAGCCTAGACAAAGATTTAGCAATTAAGCTTTTTCCAAAATCAGTGCTCGTATCAAAGTACACTGGTTTGAATTTGCTATTCCTAACATAGGTTTCAAACGCAAGTGACTGCCCTGTAATTGGCTCTGGGATAGGCCCCACACAGACTAACATTTGTATCATTTCCTTAAAAAAAACTTCACTCCACTAATGGCAAAGTTATAAAAATACACCCAAGCATAATATAGATAATAATGCTTCTTCCACAACCGATTTGATTTTAGAGCCTTTATTCTTTGACTTATAGACAACCATCGTTTGGTATCAGAGACTCCACCAGAAGAAATGCATGCAACAACGAAGTCTAAGGGCCTAAATCTAACTCCATGTGCATGAAGTCTGATTGACTGTTCGAAATCTGCTGCTATTGAATAGCTTTCATCAAACTTATATTGAAGGGCTATACTTCTACGCAATAAAAGCGATTGATGACAGTAAAACATAGTCTTCCAATATTTTTCAATGGTTGAAACTCGTTTTTCCTTGTTATCGTCTACTTTAGCATGACCATAATACGCATCAAACCCATTTATCAAAGACAACACATCTATTATTTTTTTAACAACATAAGCGTCAGAAAAAACATCACCAGAATTGAGGTACAGTATATATTCACCACTAGCTAACTCCATACCTTTATTCATGGCATTATAAATACCACTGTCCGGCTCTGATATATATATATCTACAACATGAGCATTACTCTTGATGACTTGAACACTTTCATCACATGATCCACCATCGACAACCACATACTCAAAATCGCATTTTTTTTGCGAACTAACAGAATCAATAGTTCGTTTTAATGCATTAGATTCATTGTAATTAATTGTAATAATCGATACTTTTATTTTCATTTAAAAAACCCAACTTTAGTAACATATAGAAAACAGGTATAAATATTAGTATCTGGTAGCCCAAATCAGTGAAAAATGGACGTTGAAATAGGCATAGAGTTAATATCAAAAAAACCATAAACCTTTTTCTACATCCGAAGGAAAACAGGAACAGAACCAGGTGACAAAAAATTTGAAAAATAAGCCAGATGACCCCTCCTTTATATAGAGGTGTTACAGGTGAAGAGGATATATCGCCATGTTGACTACAAGAGTAAACTGCTGGGCCATGACAATAATAATCACCAAAAAGCACAATTCTTGTATTAACAGCATCTAGAAAATTAGAAATTTGACCACTTCTATTGTCGCCTGCGAACGTTCCATTAGAAAAATTAAACCTTTCATAAAAAAAGGCGAATTCTGGCTTGTCGAAGCTAATAATTATCAAACAGAGGACAAAAGAGGTAATACCTATAAGAGATAACACTGACTTATAATTAAATTTCAGACTAAATAAAACATATATACCTAAGACCAGAACATGCATTAGGCTAAACGTAATCAATCCGAGAGTAAGAATTGTAGTAGTCACTTTTCGCCCCTTACCTAAGATGACTCGGCATACTGCGACCACCGTCAAAAAGAAAGAAAACGCTCCAGGTTCATCGTAAATGAATGAAGGTCGCATAATTCCATTTGCTAACCTAAAATTAGTAAAAGAACCAGGAAAAATAACATTAATTTTTCCATTTGGATTAGGAAAGGTAGCGAGCTCAGGGTAACCCATAAATGAATATAAAAAGGCAAATATCGCAAAGCCGCAAGCCACTAGTGAAATTACAGACCATACGTCAACTATTTTGCTAAAAATCACTTTATCTTTGGCAATATACAGAGAAAGGACTAAAGCAAATGGCATTGCAACGTTTCTATTAAAAATAATATTATTATTGAGTGCGAGAGAAATAAAACAAACTAAGGACAAAAAAACACAAATTGCGAATACATCAAAATATAGCCTACTGTAACCCTTACTTGAAATTATAAAAAATGCAAGAAGTAACACTGGAAGGTATATTGATGTTATAGGTACCCCCCAAAAACCCGAAATAAACGGGCTCCAAGAAAAAACCGTTAAATATATAACAAGGAAAAGTAAAAATTGACTACCTACCCCCTGCTTACTAATTACCGACGACTTCATAATATCTGTTCAACATAGCTCTTAGTAATTAACGAAGGTGAAAACCTAGACTTTGATAGATAAGCACAATCTTGTGTCAGCTTTTCTGATCGATTTTCAAGAACCCATTTCAAACCCTCAACAAGATCTTTAATATCATACGGTTCAGCTAAATAACCAGTTCGCTTGTGTTTAATAATATCCGTCTGACCAGTAACTCCATAGGCAACGACAGGTAAGCCACAATATAATGATTCCAGAATTGTTTTTCCAAAAGTTTCCATGTGGCTTGGCATAAGAAATACGTCGGCGCTATTATACAGTAAATTAAGCTCGCGAGAGTCAATAAAACCATGCTGTGTAACTACCACGTTACTTTCAAAATATTCATATATATTCTCCTGTATTTTACCAAAGATTACAACTTCCAAATTATTTTTAATCTCATTACTTAATAAATTTACAGCTTCAACTGCATCTCTAAATCCTTTATAAAAATCATTGATATTTTGAGCTCCGATGAGTACAACATAGCGGTCAGAGTGATAAATTCCTTTTCCCGAGTCCAAGTAAAAAAGCTTTGCATCTATAAAGTTAGGCACTAGAATAACATTTTCAAATATACCTTGAGTTTGTATTTGTTCCTTAATCCAAGCACTAATACCAATAGCGCAAATACCTTTCTTATTTATGATTTTCTTTTTGTAATTGAATACAAATTTAGACAAGAGCTTTTGAGGCGTAGTTTTAGCTAATGGGCAATTAGAGCAATGACTGAAGTAATTGATACATTCCAAACTATAGTGACACCCAGCTGTCATTGGCCACATGTCTCTCACAGTCCAAAACAATTCGGCTTTAATCTTACTAATTGAATATAAAGATATAACCCCATCATTTATCCAATGTAAATTGACTACGTCTGCCCTTCTGACAATTGGGTGGTTATGAAGGCTATATCCTAGTAAACCATTAGAAAAAACTTGAGGTATTCCTCGTAAAACAACTATGTTAATTAGACGGTTAACCAGTCGAATTAACCAATTTAATACCTTAAATTTCTTACTATTTAACAGATATATTATGTTCATTCTGTTGTCTTGACCAGTATCGTTAACTAGTAAGTAAGAATCAACACCTTGTCGTAACAGTTCTTTGTGGAGCCAAAGGGCCCCCAAAGCCGCACCACTATTTAATTTTCCGCCTACTATATGAACTACTTTTTTCAAACTTTACCTCTTAAATATGAGATTGAATATTTATGCCACTCAGTATCACAGACTTCCTTTTCTAATGAGTTGTAAATGGCTGTTTTTAGGTCATTATCATAAGGAGTACAAAAGCCCAAAAACTCTTCATTTTGAGGTAAAAAACTAGGAGTAACTAGTTTTTTCTTTTGAGAAATAGCTTCAGAAAAAACGGCTGTACCTTTACCTTTATCGTAGTTAAAATCTGATGAATTAAGTGACAACAAAATATCGCTTTTAGATATTAAATAATCAATTTCACTCGTTGTATAATCATCCTTTATAAAAGTAACTATCCCTTTATTATATAGTTTAGTGTAGACGTTCATTGTATCACTATGGTTAAATCTGATTCTACCTATCTGGACAATTTCAAATTTATTAAAAAATTCATCACTAAGACTAAACAAGCAGTCATAATTGCGTCTTTCTGAATCAAACTGGCCAACCAAACCAACTATTCTTTTTTTTGTTACAATACGTATATTTGACTCATTTCTAATATCTAACAAATCTGGATAATAAACATAGCTTACGATACACTTAGACTTACAATTCAATTTTGAGCGAAAGTAATCCATTTGTGTATAGGACTCGAAATGTAACTCTTTAACATTTTTAATCGAATGCTTCAAAAATGAATTTTTTTCATAAATGTGTGTGTTTTTAATATACAGTGTGATTTTTTTTCCAAATGTATGAGTTACAAGAAAAAACAGAAACTGTATAAGTTTATCATAGTACCTACTCCCGTATTCAGGAGCAGTCAACACTACTACATCTTTACCTTTAACCAAAAAACCTAACATTAAGAATAAAATTTTCAAACTGCTTAGCTTTCTTGAAAATCTGTGTATTCTGCGAAACTTTCCAGTAGCAATATTTTCGTGTCCCGCTAAAACAACTGTTTCACTCTCACCCCAATAATGACTTGCATGAATCATTTGCTTGAAGTGGAATCCAAAATCAACTATTAACATTTATTTTAATCTTTTCCTGTTTCACTTACTTTTGATAGCACGGAAAAATCATGAACATCCCCGTCAATAAAGGCTTGCCAGAACCTTCAAAAGGTACTTCGAATCCATCGCACACATCGCTCTTTTGTGTTTAATACTTGCTTTCAAAGTCGTTTCACTCTTCAGCATATTTAAACACATCTGTCTGATCCTTGCGAAATTCTCAGCACTCTCTTCCGCTCGTTTTCGGCAAGCATCTTCGCCAAATGCCGTATCTAGACTCAACTAACCAGTGCGAACGCGTTGCATTTAACAATTCCTTTGCACTTAAATCTTTTGAACTAATGTAGTATCTCACCGTGATTTCTGACTCTTTCGCCACGGCACGGAAACCGCATGAACATCACCGTCACGTAAGGCTTACAAGAACCTTACTTAGGTAATTTTCATCCATTGCGCAGTTCATCCGTTTACGTTTAATGCCACCTTTAAATGTGGTTTCACTCTTTAACAAATTCAAACACATCTGCCTGTTCCTTGCAAAAGCCTCTGCTCGATCGTCCACTCGAATGCGAGAGTTGTCCTCACAAAAAGCAGTATCAAGCGACCAATGCATTACTTCTACGCCCCAGTGAGAACGTGTCGCACGGAAAAATCATGAACTTCCCCGTCAATAAAGGCTT